>NZ_LWGJ01000445.1:0-39409 GCF_001635845.1 Oleiphilus sp. HI0132
GATTGTATTCCCCAAAACAACTGAAGAAGTTCAGGCAATTGTTAAGCTAGCGAATGAGCACGAGTTTGCACTAGTACCTTCTGGCGGACGAACCGGTTTAAGTGCGGGGGCTGTGGCAAGCAATGGTGAAGTGGTCGTTTCTTTCGATTACATGAATCAGATCGTTGATTTCAGCGCCAGTGATCAGGCTGTACGTTGTCAGGCTGGTGTTGTTACACAGCAGTTGCAAAACTTCGCCGAAGAGAACGGTTTGTACTATCCGGTTGACTTTGCATCGGCCGGTTCTAGTCAGCTAGGAGGTAACCTATCGACTAATGCGGGCGGTATTAAAGTTATCAAATACGGCATGAGCCGTGATTGGGTCTTGGGTTTAACCGTGGTAACAGGTGCTGGCGAAATTCTTGAACTAAACCGAGACTTGTTGAAAAACAATACCGGATATGATTTGCGTCACTTGTTTATTGGTGCTGAAGGAACACTTGGTTTTATCACTGAAGCAACAATGAAACTAACGCGTCAACCGAACAATCTGACTGCTTTGGTTCTGGGTCTATCAGATATTGGTAACACCATGGATGTCTTGAAAGCATTCCAAGCAAAGCTGGACTTGACTGCCTATGAGTTTTTCTCGCACGAAGCGATGGGGCATGTCTTAGCGCACAACGATGTGCCTGCACCCTTTGAAACTGAAGCGCCTTTCTATGCATTGTTGGAGTTCGAATCGACGTCTGACCAGGTAATGGATGACGCAATGGCTTTATTTGAAACCTGTGTTGAAGAAGGGTGGGTTTTGGATGGTGTGATCAGCCAGAGTGAAACCCAGCTCAATAACTTATGGCGTTTGCGTGAAGGTATCTCAGAGTCGATTTCTGTGCGTACTCCGTACAAAAACGATATTTCGGTCGTGGTCTCTAAAGTTCCTGAGTTTCTAAATGAGATCAATTCAGTGGTGACTGAGCATTACCCGGATTTTGAAATTATCTGGTTTGGTCATATCGGTGATGGCAATCTGCATTTGAATATTCTTAAGCCTGAAGATTTAAGCAATGAAGAGTTCTTCTCGAAGTGCATTCAGGTAAATAAGTGGGTTTTTGATATTGTCGCAAAATACAATGGTAGTATCTCGGCAGAGCACGGCGTCGGAATGGTCAAGAAAGATTACCTGGGTTATTCGCGTTCGCCTGTTGAGATCGAAATGATGAAAGGCGTTAAGCGTGTCTTTGATCCAAAAGGCTTGATGAATCCTGGAAAGATTTTCGATCTGTAGCCTCTTTAATTAGATGGTGAATGTACGGTAATGAGAACAATATGCGGGTAGTCGATAAAAGGGGATTTCTTTGCTCTCTCATTCTGCTCGCCTTTATCTCATTGTTGTTCTTGTCCCAGTCGCGGCTTCCAGCGCTGGATGAAAAAGCTCAGATGGGCCAGCGCAACCATCTTAGTTCTCTCGCCTTTGATGTCATTTACCCGCTTAGTGCTGAGCAAGGGCATGCAGAGCGTATTCTCTATAGCTCGCTTAACTGGGCATATACCAACTGGCAAGGAATGACCTTTGGTTTTCTATTTGCTGCAGCTGTACTGACTTTAATATCTTTCCTTTCAATAAACTTGCCTAAAGTCGCAGATGGGCGAAATCCTTATAAACAAGCGTTTATTGGTGCCTTGCTCGGAACTCCTTTGGGTGTTTGCGCCAACTGTTCTACGCCCATTGCTTTTGGTTTATACCGGGGAGGCCTTCCTACTCCCACCGCTTTATCGATGCTGAGTAGTTCGCCAAGCTTTAATTTTATCGTGGTTGCGATGTCACTAAGCTTGCTGCCCATAGAGCTAGTTGCCATTAAGTACATCTTGATCGTATTTTTTGTCTTACTGGTAATTCCCTTTTTAAGTGCTCGTTTTCATGGCGAGGGTGGTAAGTTTAAAGGTAGTGGTATTGATCTCCCGCTAAATGCCTGTGCAATTACGCAACAAACTAGGGGGCTTCAGTTTGTCTTTGAATTTACCAAAGCATATTTGGGGCATTTAGGGTTTATCTTAAAAGGGGCGCTGCCTCTTATGCTTTTAGCTGGGGGGCTTGCTGCGCTTGTAGCAGAATTTGTTTCACTAGATAACTTAAATGGGTCGTGGACCTTAATAATACTAATTGTGGTGGCCTTGTGCGCTGCTTTTTTTCCGGTTCCTATTGCCTTCGATGTTGTTATCTCAGTTGGCTTGTTGGCAGCGGGGGTTGATATTGCCTATGTTGGCGCAGCCTTTTTTGCTTTAGGCGTTTTTAGTATTTATCCCGCGACGATGGTTGCACGAGATATCTCTCTGAAATTGAGCCTTGCCTTATTATTGAGTGTGTCTGTTTTAGCGTTACTGGCTGGTCTGACCGTCAGCGCATATACCGAGCAATCACAGGGCGCTAAGTTGCTATCGGTAACAGAAAAACTATCTCAGCTAGCGATGACTAATGATGCGGCTGAAAAGGAAGCAATAGAGCTTCACGGTTTACCGGAATATTCGGCACGCCCCCTGATGCGAAAAGCTGCCCGTGCCTGCCATGTTCTTGGTGAGTCTCGTCAGTATGACTGCTTTGAACGCTTCGTTGTTGAGCTATTATCGAAGCAATTTAGTGCGAGTGCCTGTGATTATCTGGAGGATGCAGCGAGCTATCGCCAGCGCTGTATGGAGGCATTTGATTATCTTAAAGTCAGGAAAGGCGCCTTAACAAACGAAAGTGTGGATCAGTGTAATAGTTTACCTACGCAATATAGGCAGCGCTGTCGTTATGACTATTTTTTCGAGAAGACACTTGAGCAACAAAGCTTATCGCCATGCTTGTCTTTAAATTCTCAAGAAGGTCAGCGCCAGTGTTTAGTTGAGAGCTTAGCGCTAAATACAGAACTTTATCCGGGCTATGCGCTATGCGCTTCACTTGAAGGTTCTGGAGCCGTAGAAGATTTGACGGCATTTTGCCTCAATGAACATAAGCTTATACGTCAGAATATATTGCTAGTACAGCAAGGAGACTTGAATGCTTGTTCAGGTTTGGAAGGCTCAGTCGCTGTGCAGCGATGTCAGGCGCTGCTAATCAATCACAAGCTAGAGCAGGGTGCAGATAAGTCATTCTGCACGCAGTTGAATGAGCCTGTTATTAAAGCGGCATGCGACGACTTTTCACGTTACTTTCAGGGCATCAATGTCGGTGATTCAGAAGCGTGCTCACTGATTAGTAATACAGCTCTTAAAGCACGATGTAACGAAGAGGCGATTCAAGCTTATTTAGCAGAGCTATTGTCAGATCTGAGCTATCAGTATTTAAATGAACAGCATGATCAGCTTGCGGGAGCGTTGCATAGTGAAGGTGAAGAGGTAGAGGCCTTACTAGCGAAAACCAAAGGGCTAGATTTAGTCGATACGCACCATCTTAAGTCGGAGCTTGGTCGGGACTTTGTGCTTAAGTCTTACGCTTTAAAAGGCCAAAATAGCGATGATTCTGTTGTTGGCTTTGAGCAGACTAAAGCCGCTTCTATTGGTCTGGAAAGTGCGCCTGCGATGAAAGCTGTCGAATTATTTGAGCCCTTCAGCTATGGCCGGGGTATTGCAACGGGGGATACGAACCAGGATCTATGGCCAGACCTGGCAATTGCTTATTCCGACCGCATACGACTTTATCAGAATATGGGGGGGCGCTTTGCTAAGCGAAAAACGCTAGAGTTTGGAAGTGAACTAAGCCCAGTATTGGTCAGTTTTGTTGATTTGGATGCAGATAGCTATCCTGACTTGTTTGTGTCGTTTTATGGTGCTGGTAATAGAATCTATTGGAACCAGGGCGGTAGCTTTGATCAAGGTCGCTATCAGGAGCTGATGCTTGAAAACAGTCAACTAGTGATGTCAGCGGCATTTCAGGATGTTGATCAGGATGGTGATATTGATATGGCTTTGGGTAGCTGGTTTGCTGGCGACTTAAGACATTTTAATCCGCACCGTTCCCAAAATTATTATATTGAGAATGCTGCCATCAAGAAGCATTCATCCAATAATACTCGCCGAGATTTTAAGCCACATGCATTACCTGGAGCGCAAGGGGAGACCTTGTCAGTACTTTTCTCGGATATTGATCGAGATGGTAAGCCGGAGTTGCTCGTGGGAAATGATATGGATGCCCCCGATATTATATATCGCTGGAAATCGGGGCGTTTCCAAGTAGCTAAAGCCGATAGTAACCTGCCAGCTTACAGTGCATTTAACACGATGAGTATCGCCAGTGGCGACCTCAATCGAGACCAGCTAATTGATTACTTTAGTGTTGATATGTCTTTTGGCCAAGAGGGTGGTTTGGACTATTGTCAGCAGGCTGGCATTGCAGACTTACAGGCGTGTAGAGCTTTGCTTTCACTTGATCAGGCTGTCAAATCTGGGCAAGTTGGTACCTGTCAATATTTGGCTGAGAGCAAGAGAAAGCAAGACTGTCTTCAGGCGCAGCTTATTCAACTGGCCAGGCAATCAAGGCAAGACGATATTTGTAGTCTCATGACTCAGGAAAACAAAGTGGCTGAGTCTTTATGCCGAGCTGCCAGTAAAGTAATTCCCCCAAAGCAAGCTATCAACTATTCACTATACCCTAAGGGTGTTCAGCGCAATGTCTTGTCTATGTCCTCGATGGGCGGCTGGCAAGAACTTGCTGAAGACTGGGCTGTATCAGAAAGTTATTGGAGTTGGCACAGCAAGATAGCAGACTTGAATAATGATGGCTGGAACGATATTTATGTTGGCAACGGTTATATGTTTGGTGGAGCAGGGCGGCGTACCCAGACCAATGTTTTGTATATGAATAAGCATGGCGAAGGAATGTACCGAGCAGAAGCGGAAATGGGCTTGGAAGATTATCTAAATACCCCGAGCTTTGTGACGGTTGATTTTGACCGGGATGGTGATCTCGATATCATCTCCCAACGAGTTGCTGCCGACCATGGCGTCTTCATCAACCAGACTCGAGAGCCGGGTATATTGATCGATCTAAGACTTAATGGACAAACGGTATTGGGCTCCAGCGTGCAATTGCTCGGTCATTCTCTTGATGATGAAAGCGCGGCGCAGTTATCTCAGCAAGTTCTTGGAGGTGGTTTTCTTAGTTTTGATGAGCCTCTTGCTCATTTTGGTATGGCAGAAAAACAAAGCTATCAGCAGCTTCAGATAAAGTGGCTCAGTGGTAGCAGAGAAAAACTAGATTTCCTCTTTCTCCCTGCGCGTTATTACCTAATCGAGTTTGATAAGTAGCGATTCTAGAACAGTCTATTCCGGTTGAGTGCATGACTAATTGTTCCAAATTAGGTGAAAATCACAGTGTCTGAAATTGAAATGTGAATAATATTCAGATACTGTCTCGTTCTCGGTTTTTTGCTGTTCCATTTTGTCGTTCAAATTTCTGGATGGGTAAAGATCTTGTTCTATTGAAAATAATAAAGGAAGTACCATGAGTTCACGAATAACCCGACTATTCTTCTTTACGCTGATACTTGTCGCAAGCGCTCTGCCAGCGAATGCCAGTAATTTAACGCCGGTTAAATTTTGTGTCTGGGACCCTGTTGGTGCTAATGGGCCGTTTATTTCTTTTTTGAAGGAAACAAAGCTCAAGGCAATAAGTTGGGGGATTGATTTGCAAATGGAAGCCTATACGGATGAGAAAGTTGCTTCGAATGACTTCCGTTCAGGCGAATGCAGTGCCGTTTTATTAACCAATATTCTAGCAAAAGACTTCGTGCCTTTTACCGGGGCTTTTGGTGCTCCAGGCGCTATTCGTACTTTAAAAGAATTGAAAACATTGTCGAAATCCTTATCGAGTAAGAAAGCAGAGAAGTTGATTTCCAATGGCAAGTACCAGATGGCTGGGTTGTTTCCAATTGGCGAGATTTATACCTTTGTTCGAGATAAGAGTAATGTGGATATATCAGCAATTAGCGGCAAAAAAGTGTCTATTTTGAATGCTGATGTAGCCAGTGAGCGATTTGCCCAAGTGGTTGGTGCATCGCCGGTACACACTTCGTTGGCTACTTGGGGTGGGCAATTCAATAATGGCAACGTTGACGTAATGTTTGCGCCCGCGTTGGCTTACAACACGTTTGAGTTATACAAAGGTTTGGGCGAAACTGGCGGAATTGTTGACTTCAATATTCTTTATGCTGTGATGGAAATGGTCGTCAATACTGAAACAGCCCCAGCAAATTTTGCTCACAATATGCGCCAGCATGCGCTATCTCGATTTAATGAACTCGAGAATACAGTTAAGCAGGCACACAGTGAAATTCCACAGAAGTACTGGGTGAGTCTCGATGATGTAAGAAAGTCAGAGTATGAAAACCTTTCTAAGAAGATTCGTTTAGCCTTAAGAGATGAAAAAGCCTACGACGCAAAAGCTATCTCAATATTGTGGAAGATCCGTTGTAAATTTAATCCATCTGCGACAGAATGCGCGACTCCGGAGTAGTTGCGCAGAACACTGCTCCTAGAGACCTTGTAGCTTAGTAGGAGTAGTGATGCCTTATACAGCAAAATTTGTTGATGGAAGTTTATTCGAATCACCTATCACAAAAGTCGTTTGTGTCGGGCGTAATTACGCAGAACATGCCAAAGAGCTTAATAACCCCATACCTTCTGAGCCGATTCTGTTTATTAAACCAGAGTCGGCTGTCGTCTCTTTAAGTGAACCTTTCACTATTCCAGACACAGATTGCCACTATGAGGCAGAGATTGCCGTATTGATCGGAGAGACGCTATCTAATGCAAATGCCGAACAAGCGGAGCAAGGAATTGAAGGCTTAGGTTTGGCGCTTGATCTAACGCGGCGTGAGCTGCAGTCAAAGTTGAAAGAAAAATCCCACCCTTGGGAAGTCGCCAAAAGCTTTGATGGTGCTTGCCCGCTCAGTGAATTTGTTCCGTTAGGGAACTGTACAGCCTTAAACCAGCTTGAGTTTACCTTGAGTATCAATGGAGAGTTGCGACAGCATGGTAAGAGTAGCGATATGTTGAACCCGATCGCGCCACTTATTGCGCATATGAGTACCTTTTTCACGCTCAACCCAGGTGACGTTGTTCTTACCGGAACGCCGAAGGGGGTGGGGCAGCTACACAAAGGGGATCAGTTGTCGCTAAAGTTTGGCAAGAATTTAGCTTTTGATACTAAGGCAATCTAAATTTAGCTGCTGACTTCGGTGTCTCCCATTCCCCCAGCTGCCGATTCTCTATATAATTGCGGGCTTTTTCGATATTAGGAATTAGCCCGCGTGCCTCAGACTCAAACCCGTTCTTCTGAACTTGCTAGCAGTGCATCAAGTAGTGAGTCAAATTTGCAGACGATAGCTGATTTTATTCGTTACACTTTTTCGAGTTTGAATCGTGAACAGGTTTATTGTGGCCATGGTACTGACAACAACTGGGATGAGGCAGTCAGCCTGGTTCTTCAGTTATTAGATCTGCCTTGGGATTTTTCGACTGAACTATGGTCTTGTCGTCTGGCAGACGAAGAGAAGGCGCTTATCTTAGATGCGATTAAGCGCAGAACAAAAGGCCGAGAGCCACTGGCTTATATCACCAAACAAGCTTGGTTTTGTGGTTTGCGCTTCAATGTCGATGAGCGAGTGCTCATACCTCGCTCTCCGATTGCCGAACTCATCGGGCATCATATGGAACCTTGGCTATTAAATGAGCCTGAGCGAGTGCTTGATTTATGTACCGGAAGTGGTTGCATCGGCATCGCTGCCGCTTTGGAGTTTGAAGAGGCGCAGGTGGATTTGTTTGATATATCAGTCGATGCCCTGGCCGTGGCAAAGTCGAATATTGAATTGTATGAATTAAATGACCGGGTTCAGGCGTTTTCCTCTGATCTTTTCAGTGCTTTGAGCGATCCTTCGCAGTTCTCGGATGGTGAACATGTTCGTTACGATTTAATTTTGTCGAATCCGCCTTATGTTGATCAAAATGATTTTGACAGCATGCCCGAAGAGTATAGTGCTGAGCCTGTGTTAGGCTTGGTTGCAGGGCCTGACGGGCTGGATATTGTCAGACGAATTCTATCGGAAGGTGCGAAGCACTTAAGCGATGATGGCTTAATGATTGTTGAGGTTGGAAATAGTTGGGAAGCGCTAGAAGAGGCTTATCCTGATTTTCCCTTTACTTGGGTTGAGTTCGAACAGGGTGGGCACGGCGTGTTTGTGATTCGCGCACAAGAATTAAGAAACTACCCTTGGGTATAGAATTGAATATTATTGTTGAACGCTCAAAAGCGTTTAACTAGAGAAAGAGGCAGATAGTATGTCGGGTAATACGTTTGGAAAGCTTTTTACAGTCACTTCTTTTGGTGAGAGCCATGGAAAAGCGATAGGCTGTATTGTTGATGGTTGCCCTCCGGGGATAGAGCTTAGTGAAGAAGATTTACAGGTCGACCTGGATCGTCGGAAGCCGGGCACATCGCGCTACACTACGCAGCGTAAAGAGGCTGATGAAGTTGAGATCCTCTCTGGTATCTTTGAGGGGAAAACAACGGGTACGCCCATAGGTTTGTTGATTAAGAATACGGATCAGCGCTCAAAAGATTACTCGAATATCGCAACGACCTTTAGACCAGCGCATGCTGATTATGCTTACAACCAGAAATATGGCTTCAGGGATTACCGCGGGGGCGGTCGTTCTTCTGCTCGAGAAACAGCAATGCGTGTTGCAGCGGGTGCTATCGCCAAGAAATACTTGAAGCAATCGTTTGGTATTGAAATCAACGGTTACCTGTCTCAGCTGGGTCCAATTAAAGTTGAAAAAGTGGATATGTCTATCGTCAATGACAATCCATTTTTCTGCCCTGATGCCGGTAAAGTCGGTGAGATGGAAGATTATATGAAAGCGCTGAATAAAGAGGGTAACTCTATTGGCGCGAAAATTTCTGTTGTTGCACGCAATGTACCACCTGGTTTGGGTGAGCCAATCTTTGACCGGCTAGATGCCGAGCTGGCGCATGCCTTTATGAGTATCAATGCCGTAAAAGGTGTGGAAATTGGTGCAGGTTTTGATTGTATTGAGCAAAAGGGCACAGAGCATAGAGACGAGATGACGCCGGAAGGGTTTCTTTCGAATCACGCGGGCGGTGTCTTAGGTGGTATTTCAACCGGGCAGGATATTGTTGCACATATGGCCTTGAAACCGACTTCAAGTATTCATTTGCCGGGTAGAAGTATTGATACCGCAGGGAATCAGATTGAAGTATCAACCAAAGGCCGTCACGACCCGTGTGTGGGTATTCGCGCTACGCCCATTGCTGAAGCAATGATGGCAATGGTTTTGTTGGATCACCTAATGCGCCATCGTGCTCAAAATGCTGACGTTGTCTGTGAAACACCGAGAATCTAAGACGGTATGAAAGTTTCTGATTTTGATTTTGACTTGCCGGCAGAGCTAATTGCCAATTATCCAACAGAAGAGCGAAGCCAAAGCCGTTTGTTGGTGGTCGAAGGTAGTGAGGGGAAACTAGCTCATCAATCCTTTGCTGATGTTTATGAGCTGATTAATGAAAACGACTTACTGGTATTCAATGATACCAAGGTCGTTCCGGCACGTTTGTTTGCGAAAAAAGAAAGTGGCGGCAAGCTGGAAATACTCTTTGAGCGAATGATTGATAGTCATACATTTTTAGCGCATGTCAGGTCTAGCCGTTCTCCTAAAGAAGGTAGCAAGATTGTTGTTGATACCGATGATGGAAGCACGCAAGTAATCGAAATGAAGGGGCGACAGAATGCACTGTTTATTCTTGAGACCCAGTCTTTAGAGGTTTTTCAGCTGCTTGAAAAGTACGGCCACATTCCTTTACCTCCGTATATTGAGCGTGGTGATGAGGATATGGATCAGGATCGTTATCAAACTGTCTATGCCGATAAGCCAGGCGCGGCAGCAGCGCCTACGGCAGGCTTGCACTTTGATGATGAGCTTATTGAAAGGCTTAAAGCAAAAGGCGTTGATACAGCTTTTGTTACCTTGCATGTTGGTGCTGGAACCTTCCAGCCAGTAAAGGTTGACGATATTAAAGACCACGAAATGCATTCGGAATGGATTGAAGTGACTCAAGACGTGGTTGACAAAGTGACTGCGACTCGTCGAAAAGGTGGTCGTGTTATTTGCGTCGGCACAACTAGTGTTCGTAGTCTTGAATCTGCCAGCCAGTCAGGCGAGCTTAAGGCTTTTACCGGTGATACTGAGATATTTATTTTCCCAGGTTATGAGTTTAAAAGTGTCGATGCACTGATTACTAACTTTCATTTGCCGAAATCGACCCTATTAATGTTGGTATCTGCATTTTCAGGCCAGGCAAATATCTTAAATGCTTATGAGCAGGCTGTTGCAAATAAGTATCGCTTTTTCAGTTATGGTGATGCGATGTTTCTAAATCCCTCTAGCGGGAATATTTCGGAGTAATACATTGAGTGAATCGAATTGTTGTATGTCCTTTAAGGTCAGCCAGACAGATGGCTTGGCTCGACGTGGAGAAATTGACTTTCCACGTGGGAAAATACAGACCCCTGCGTTTATGCCGGTTGGCACTTACGGTACGGTAAAAGGCATGCTACCTAAGGATATCGAAGAGATTGGCGCGGATATTATTCTCGGAAATACTTTTCATCTAATGCTAAGACCGGGCACCGACATTGTTGAGAAACATGGTACTTTGCATGACTTTATCCAATGGGATAAACCAATTCTGACTGATTCTGGAGGTTTTCAGGTTTTTAGCCTCGGAGATATGCGTAAGATCAGCGAGAAGGGTGTAACATTCAAGTCCCCTATCAATGGTTCTAAAGTAGAGCTGACGCCTGAAATCTCAATGGAAGTTCAGCGTAAGCTTGGTTCAGATATCGTTATGATTTTTGACGAATGTACGCCTTACCCTGCAACGGAAGAAGAAGCACGTAGTTCAATGGAGCTATCGATGCGCTGGGCTGAACGTAGTAAACAGGCTCACGGTGATAACCCTTCAGCTTTATTTGGCATTGTGCAGGGCGGAATGTATGAGCACTTGCGTGATGAAAGCCTGGAAGGCTTAGCCAATATTGGCTTCGATGGTTATGCCATTGGTGGCTTATCTGTTGGTGAACCGAAAGAAGAAATGATGAAGGTGCTTGATCATATCGGCTATAAAATGCCTGAAGATAAGCCTCGTTATTTAATGGGAGTAGGGAAGCCTGAAGACTTGGTTGAGTCTGTTCGTCGCGGTATCGATATGTTTGACTGCGTAATGCCGACAAGAAATGCTCGCAACGGCCATTTGTTTACTTCAACGGGTGTTATCAAGATAAGAAATTCAGCTCATAAAGAAGACCCATCTCCGCTCGATGAACAATGTGACTGCTATACCTGTAAGAACTTTAGTCGTAGCTATCTTCATCATTTAGATAAGTGTAAAGAGATGCTAGGCGCGCAACTCAACACAATTCATAACCTAAGATATTATCAGAACTTAATGAGTGGATTGCGTCAGGCCATCGAACAAGGTAAATTGTCGGCCTTTGTTGATACCTTCTATGCCCAAAGAGGCGAAACAACACCAGAATTAACAGCTGGCGCAGCAGAATAAAGTGTTGCTCAGTTAAAAAATTTTACTGCTAACTATTAGAACTAAACAAGGGGAACCCTTAATGAAATTAATCGCTAAAATTGGTCTGTTTCTGACTTTCTGCATGTACTCTGCGCTTAGCCTGGCTGAAGGCGCGCCTGTTTCACCTCAAGGCCCAAGTGCAATGATGCAGTTGGTATTCTTTGGTGGCTTTATCCTGATTTTTTACTTCTTGATGTGGAGGCCACAGTCAAAGCGTGCCAAAGAGCATAGAAATCTGGTTTCTGAATTAAGCAAAGGTGACGAGATTGTGACGAATGGCGGTATCGCTGGTAAGGTCACAAAAGTTTCAGAAGAGTTTGTTAAGGTTGAAGTTTCTGAGGGTGTTGAAATGAACATTCAGAAAGTAGCAGTTGCCTCAGCATTACCAAAAGGCACCTTAAAAGGTATCTAAATCAGTGTTAGTCGCTCACAAAGGGTGAGCGACTAGGCTAATCGAGATGTTTTTACGTTTGTTTAGGCTTTGTTCGCGTAACAGGGTCTGCGTCGTGATATAACACCTGCACACTCAATTACTTTGAATAATACCGAAAGGATCTGGAGCTAAGATGCTCAATACATACCCCGCGTGGAAATATATTCTCATACTGATCACCCTGGCATTGGGTGCAGTGTACTCATTACCTAATCTCTATCCTGATGACTTTGCTGTGCAGGTGACCGGAACGCAAAGCTCGCTAAAAGCAGACGATGCTCTACAGAAGCGGGTCGTTAGCGTATTAGAGAAAAATAATGTTGTTGTTAAGCATGCGGAGTTAAATGGTAATAACCTTTTGGTTCGTTTCAATGACAACGAAGCTCAATTATCTGCAAAAGAAGTCCTAAGCGATGTTTTGGGTAGTGATTATATTGCGGCGCTAAATATGGCACCAAGCACACCTGATTGGCTTAAGTCTATGGGTGCTGGACCTATGAAACTTGGTCTAGATTTGCGAGGTGGTGTTCACTTCTTACTCGAAGTTGATATGGATAAAGCTTTGAGTCAAAAGCTTCAAGTCTCAATGAGTGATATTAAAACAGCGATGCGTAGTGAAAAAATTCGCTATCGTTCGGTATTGGTTGAAGGCACTGATGGCCTCAAGGTTAAGTTCAAGTCTGAAAAGGAATTGGACAAAGCGGTTTCGCTTGCCGCATCAGAATATCGTCAGTTTACACGTACAACAATCGAAGAAGATGAAAGCTTCTTCTTATTGCTAAAACTATCTGAAGCGCGAATTAAAGAGATTGAAGATTATGCTGTTCAACAAAACCTGATTACGCTTAGAAATCGTGTTAACGAACTGGGTGTTGCTGAGCCTTTGGTTCAGCGTCAGGGGCGTAACCGTATCGTGGTTGAGCTCCCTGGTGTTCAGGATACGGCGGCAGCAAAACGTATTATTGGTAAAACAGCAAACCTGGAGTTTCGTCTAGAGGCTAAGTCGAGCGCTTCTAGCCGAGAAATGCAGCAGTTTGACTTCAAGAGTGAGAAAGGACGTACCGCTTACCTGGAAAAAGATATTATCGTCACGGGAAGCAATGTATCGAATGCTCGTGCGAGTTTTGATGAAAACGGAGTGGCACAGGTTAATATCGACCTTGACGGTAAGGGCGGTAAGTTGATGCTTGAAGTGACCAAGCGAAACTTAAAGCGCCGCATGGGTGTTTTATTTATCGAGCAGAAGTCTGAGCTAATTAAGAAAATAGTCGACGGTGAAGAAGTAACAGAGCGTCGTAACCGTGAGATTCGCCAGATTATTAACTTGGCAACGATACAGGGGGCGTTTGGTAACAGCTTCCGTATTACCGGTCTGGACTCAGCCACCGAAGCTGCTGAACTGGCATTGCTTCTTAGAGCGGGTTCGCTTGCAGCGCCAATTTACTTTGTTGAAGAGCGTACAGTTGGGCCTAGCCTGGGGCAGGCAAATATCGACGCGGGTTTGATGTCCGTTCAAATCGGTTTCGCTTTGGTCTTATTGTTTATGCTTGTTTACTACCGGGCATTTGGTGTTGTCGCGAATATTGCTCTAGCAATAAATGTCATTCTATTGTGTGCATTAATGTCGATGATCTCTGCCACACTTACCCTGCCAGGCATCGCTGGTATTGTACTGACTGTCGGTATGGCGGTTGATGCAAACGTGTTGATCTTTGCTCGTATCCGCGAGGAGCTGGCAAACGGTCTTTCTCCTCAGCAAGCTATTCATGCCGGCTATAGTCGAGCATTTGTAGCGATTTTCGATGCAAATATAACCACGTTGATTGCTGCGGTTATCTTGTTTGCGGTAGGAACTGGCCCGGTTAAAGGTTTTGCGGTGACATTGTCACTCGGTATTATGACTTCGCTCTTCACTTCTGTCGTACTGACGCGAGCGATTGTTAACTTGGCCTATGGCGGCCGTCAGCTGAAGAAAATTTCGATAGGGTAAGGTGCTCAGGATGAACAATACAATAGATTTTATGGGCAAACGTAAGATTGCCGCGGCATTCTCGATCATCTTATTGCTTGCCTCAATTACTTCGCTTGGTGTGAAAGGTCTGGCTTTGGGTTTGGATTTTACAGGGGGGACGCTGGTAGAGGTTGAATACCAAGAAGCGCCGAACCTTGAAGAAGTGCGTGAGCAGTTGCTTGCAGCGGGTTATGAGAAATTAGTTGTACAAAACTTTGGTGCAGCAACATCTGTGTTGGTTCGCTTGTCTGAGTCGTTTAACGATAAGGTTGGTGCGCAAGTCGCGAGCACCTTGTCTGCGAATGGTGTGCAGCTAGAGCTGACCAGAGCTGAATTTGTTGGCGCACAGGTTGGTGAAGAGTTAAGAGAGCAGGGCGGCATTGGCTTGCTGTTGGCCTTGGGTTTGGTCATGTTCTATGTTGCTGTCAGGTTTCAGTTCAAGTTCTCGGTAGGTGCTGTATCGGCTTTGATACATGATGTCATTATCGTTATTGGTGCTTTTTCCATTCTGGGTTGGGATTTCGACTTAACCGTATTGGCTGCTCTACTAGCGGTAATTGGTTATTCCTTGAATGACACGATTGTTGTATCCGACCGTATTAGGGAAAACTTCAGAAAGTTAAGAAAGTCAGAGCCTGATGAAGTCATTAACATTTCGTTGACACAAACTTTATCTCGAACCTTGGTTACATCGGCGACGACTTTGTTAGTGCTGTTTGCCTTGTACTTTCTTGGTGGTGAAATGATTAACGGCTTTGCTAAGGCGCTTTTGATTGGTGTGTTAGTGGGTACGTATTCATCTATTTATGTTGCTAGTAATGTCTTGTTGTCGATGGGTGTGAGCAAAGAAGATTTGATTGCTCCAGTTGTCGAGGACGAGGAAGGAAACGCTATTGATGACCAACCTTAAAGTCAGGTAGTCAAATACTAGCCATAAAAAAGGGAGCAGAAGCTCCCTTTTTTATGGCTAGTATTTAGCGCTCTCAAACGCGCTACCTTAGAGGCGTGTTTGAAAAGTATTAAAGCGCTGGACCAATGCTTTAAAGAGCTTTGGATTGGCAACGATGATTTTGTCTTCTTTATCGCTAAATACACCGCCGTTTAGTGTACCTGTCAGTGCGCCAGACTCCTGGCATAGCAGCAGAGCTGCTTCAAGCTCTTTAGCGTTTACCTTGGTTAGTATTGCTGCATCAATTTGGCCAGCGGCAACCATGGCGACATCAAGAGCATCGCAATTGCTAACCTGCATTTGACCGACATTGCTTCCCACTTCACTAATAAAGTCAGCAATGACGTGAGATTCGGCAGGTGAGTCGAATTGATTTATGGTATTGATTGCAACCGTCGCTTCAGCTAGCGATTTAGGAGAGGTACAACGAATTCTTCTGCCATTAAGTGCTGCTCCGCTTCCACGGCTTGCTGTGTATTCATCACCATTTGTCGGGTTAACAAGTAAGGCGTTTTGAGATTTTCCTGAAGACTTATGAACAAGTGAAAAAGCCGTTGCTGGGATTTTTCGTAGCAGGTTGTAGGGCGCGTGAAAGCCGTTAACTTGCCAGCTATCTTCTTTTACGTCGCTAGGTGTTTCATCGGGTGCGATAATGAAGTGGGTTGGGTTGGCTTTCTTTAGGCTATCAAAGAAGGTTTGAAATAAAGTAGATTCAAGATGGCTGACCAGCTTTTCATTAGCATTAGGGTCAGATTGGTTTGGATCATTTTTATCGATACTTTGATTAATATATTCGCATGCTTGACGAGAAGCGCGCAAAGCAATATTTAAAATAGGCTTCATAGTTACCACTTACATATAAAAAGTGAATGACAAAAGAACGAATTGATAAAGAGCGTATGGTGCAGTCCAGCGTACTGGAGACCAAGTGGGGCGGATCATAGCAAAAAAATGTGACAGAGGCACGCGAATATAGAAATCTCCAAGGTGCTATTCAGAGGGTCCCGGTGAGCAAATCTTGATTAGGTACTCCCATCTAGATTAAAACGGCGTTAAACTAGCGCTCTAGTTGGTGAATTTTCAGAGTGTGTACATCTAGCAGCCTGGTCACCTTATAATTTATTCGCAATTATATGGAACAACTTTGCAAGATAAAACAAATGACAGTCGTCGCAGGCCGACTCAGGCAAGAAGTAAAAAGCGTGTCGACGCAATTCTGAATGCAGCAAAATCCTTAATTTCTGAAAAGGGCAGCGCCCAACTTAAAATTCACGAAATTTCGGAGCGTGCTGGTGTTACCCCAGCTTCTATATATCAGTACTTTCCTAGTAAAAATGCGATTACCTTAGCGCTAGCTCAGGATACCTTTGATCAATCATTTAGCTCTTTGTCTGAAGCCTTGCCGGTGACGCGCTCAAAAGAAGAGGCATGCTTTGTGTTGCAAGAGGTTATTGAGAGCTACTATCAAGAATACCTTTCTGAGCCTGCCATGATGGATATCTGGGTAAGTGTTTCGGCAGACAAATCCTTACAGGATTTGGATATCGAAGATAGTCGCCGCGTAACGAAGCTAATTGTTGATTGTATTAAGCAATACTACGATGAACAGTATTGGGAAAAGTTACAACAGGTTGGTTTCCTACTTTCGCATATGGCAGGCTCTGCTGTTCGCATGGCTTTGTCGGTGCCTGCAAAAGAGGGGAGAGCGTTGATAGATTCCTTTAAGAGTCTGGTAAATCCAGCTTCTTTAGATAGTATGATATTTTTGGATATTGCCAGTGACTCAAAATAATATAGCGCTTAGTCGTGAAGAAAAACTGAGTGACCTGGTGACAGTTGTATTGGTTAGAACTAGTCATCCGGGAAATGTCGGTGCAGTTGCTCGTGCAATGAAAAATATGGGCTTAAGTCGCCTGGTCTTGGTCTCGCCATCAGAAGCCTATGAAAAAGATGAGCATGGTGAAATTGTTTATTTGTCTCCCTTAAATACTCACGATGCGATTAGGCGAGCTTCAGGGGCTGAAGATATTCTGGCAAAAGCAATGGTCTGCACTTCGCTTGATGAGGCTTTGGCTGGTAGTCAGATAGTGATTGGTGCTAGTGCCCGCAGTCGTAAAATGACTTGGCCGCTTATGAACCCTAGAGACTGTGCTTCCTTAGTGCTTGACAAGGTTTTAGCAGATGAAAACATCGACTCTAATGAGTGTGGCAGTTCGGTATCGCTTATATTCGGTAATGAGGCGAGTGGCTTGAGTAATGAGGAACTGCACCGCTGTCATTATCATGTAAATATTCCAGCAGTAGAGAGTTTTTCCTCACTAAATTTAGCCATGGCGGTTCAGTTACTTAGCTATGAGCTGCGAATGGCTTTGCTATATCGACCAGATTGTTTGACCGAAAGCGTTGATAAATCTGTAACTGCCCCCAAACACCATTCATTGGCCAGTGTTTCCTCTCAAGATGAATCTTGGGATGAGCCGCTAGCAACTGTGTCCGAAGTTGAAGGGTATTTTAGTCATCTAGAGGAAACGCTAATAGAAGTAGGCTTTCATGACCCGGATAATCCTCGTCAGTTGATGACAAGGTTGCGGCGCTTATATCAGCGAGTTCACCTAGATAAGATGGAAGTTAATATATTACGCGGCATATTGACGGCAACGCTCAAGTTTGGTCGAAAAAAATAGAAGCTCCATATTTTCGGGGCTAGATAGGAAATTTTATGTTTGAAGGCTTGAAAGACGATATTCAGAGTGTATTTGATCGTGATCCTGCAGCACGAAACACCTTTGAGGTGTTAACGAATTATCCTGGTTTACATGCCTTGCTGCTACATCGACTAGCCCATAAGCTCTGGCTCAGAAATTTTCGTTGGCTTGGGCGCTCCCTTTCAACTTTTAGTCGCTGGCTCACGGGAATAGAAATCCACCCGGGGGCACAAATAGGTAAGCGCTTTTTTATCGATCATGGCATGGGTGTAGTGATTGGCGAAACCGCAGTAATTGGAGATGATGTTACCCTTTACCAGGGGGTTACCTTGGGGGGCACAAGTTGGAACAAAGGTAAGCGTCACCCAACGCTTCAGGATGGTGTGGTGGTTGGCGCGGGTGCCAAGGTACTTGGGCCCTTTGATGTAGGGCAAAATGCTAAGATTGGTTCAAATGCAGTTGTTACTAAAGAAGTCCCGGCTGAAGCAACCGTAGTTGGAATCCCGGGACGAATTATTCTCAAATCAGTTCCTGAAACGGCTACCCCGGATGACAGTAAGCGTAAGAAAATGGAAGAGAACTTTGGCTTTGATGCTTATGGCTTAAGTGATGAGATGCCCGACCCGGTTGCGCGTTCGATTAGAAGTATGCTGGATCATATGCATATGGTTGATGAACGGATGAATGAAATGTGCAAATCCTTACGTAAGCTTGATGACGGTTATAACAAAGAGGCTGTACCTTCTATTGATGAAGATGACATGTGCTGTTTTAAAGATATTAAGTAATAGTTCGATTTGGTGAAGGGCTAATGTCTCAATTATTGGGGAGAGGCTTGAGAATACTTGATTAAATTACTCAGGTAATAGATAATTTTTCAGCAATGCATCGCTCCGATGCTGACTATAAACACTTCAAGAGACATGAATTAAGCAATGCGCCTAACCACAAAAGGTAGATATGCGGTCACTGCAATGCTTGATCTTGCGCTGCATGCTTGTCATAACCCGGTTGCCTTAGCAGATATCTCGCTTAGGCAGGGTATCTCTCTTTCTTATTTGGAACAGCTGTTTTCGAAACTTAGACAACGTAAGCTGGTTAGAAGTATACGTGGTCCGGGAGGCGGTTATCAGCTAAATGTTGAGGCTGCTGATATTTCAGTTGCCGCCGTTATTGATGCTGTTGATGAGTCAATTGATACAACTCGTTGCGGCGCCAAAAGCCGTGAGGGTGTGGAGGAAAAAGCTGAGAAAGGCGGTTGTCAGGACGGCGAGCAGTGCCTCACTCATCATTTATGGATGGATCTTAGCCAGCAAATACATAGTTTTCTAAATTCTATAAGTCTTCAAGACCTTATGAACAAACGAGAGGTTCAGGTTACTGCTATTCGTCAGAATGAAGCGGCAGAACTTATTAACTCAAGTTTATTAGATATATAGCATTCTGCGGGCTCTTTTCTATTGCAGTAGTTGTGCTTGTCGGTCAATTTACGTTCATGGTAATCAGAACTTCCTCTCTATATAATACGCGCAAAATTTAGTCTGTATTATTTTGTGAACCCTAATCTATGAATAAGCCTATTTACCTCGATTATGCGGCGACTACTCCTGTTGATTTGCGTGTAGCTGAAAAAATGTCCAAGTTTCTGACGATGGACGGTGTCTTTGCCAATCCAGCCTCCCGTTCTCATATATATGGTTGGCAAGCAGAAGCCGCTGTCGAGCATGGGCGAAAGCAAGTTGCCAGCTTATTATGCGCGGATACGCGAGAGATTGTCTGGACCTCTGGTGCGACAGAAGCGAATAACTTAGCAATTAAAGGCGCGGTGTTGGCGCGTAAGTCGCAGGGTAAGCATATTGTTACATCGATGACTGAGCACAAGGCAGTTATTGATAGCGTCAAGTTCTTAGAGTCGCAGGGTTATTCGGTGACTTGGTTGAAGCCTCGCGTCAGTGGGGGAATCTCTGTTGATGATGTAGCGCAGGCACTTCGCCCTGATACGGTTTTGGTCTCCTTGATGCATGTGAACAATGAAACTGGTGCGATTAATGATGTCTATGAAATCTCCAGACTTACGGAATCGAAGGGGATTCTTTTTCATATCGATGCTGCGCAGAGTGCAGGAAAACTAAAAGTAGACACGAACGAATTACGTGCCGATATGATTTCAATGTGTGCTCACAAAATCTATGGTCCGAAAGGTATTGGTGCCTTATATGTACGGCGCAAAGCTGATTTCACTCTTCCAGCGCAAATACATGGTGGTGGCCATGAGCGAGGAATGCGTTCTGGTACTTTACCTACGCACCAGATCGTTGCGATGGGAGAGGCCTTCGAGATTGCAGCGGCATCAATGACGGAAGAACAGGTCAGTATCTCTGATCTTAAATCCCTGTTTATGGAACGTATTTCGGGCTTGGGTTGTGTGCGTGTAAACGGTCAGTTCGAGCATTCGATTTCAGGTATTTTAAATCTGTCATTTGAGGGCTTGGATGGGCAGGTCTTGCTTTCTGCTCTGCCACAGTTAGCGATTTCGTCAGGCTCCGCGTGCACCTCGGCTAGCATGTCTCCATCGCATGTGTTGACAGCTATGGGCTTGTCTGACGAATTGGCATTGAGCGCCTTGCGTTTTTCCTTTGGTCGTTTCACAACTAAAGATGAAGTGCTGAAGGCCGCTGAGATGCTCTGCTCGGCAGTCACGCGAATGAAGGGCTAGAGTTCGCTAGTTTATTGGGCTAAAAGGCTGCTAGAGTTCTTTGTTTTAATATTTTTTAATGGCGTTATTGGTGAGTGTCTTTTTTCTGCTTTGCCCTGTATAATCCCGCCACAATTTTTTAACTTTTAAACTTACTTTGGAGATAAGCTCATGGCGGTAGAACGCACTCTTTCAATCATCAAACCTGATGCAGTAGCAAAAAATGTAATTGGTAAAATCTACAGCCGTTTTGAAAAAGCTGGACTAAAGATTGTTGCTTCAAAAATGATCCACATGGATGATGAAAAAGCTGGCGGTTTCTACGCTGAGCACAAAGAACGTCCTTTCTATGGTGACTTGGTTTCATTCATGACGTCTGGACCGGTTGTTGTTCAGGTTCTAGAAGGTGAAAACGCAGTTCTTGCTCACCGTGACCTAATGGGTGCAACAAACCCTAAAGAAGCAGCAGAAGGTACAATCCGTGCAGACTTCGCAGAGTCTATCGATGCGAACGCAGTACACGGTTCTGATTCAACTGAATCAGCAGCTCGTGAAGTATCTTACTTCTTCGCAGATGCAGAGATTTGCCCACGCGGCTAAGGCTACATTAGCCTAAAGCAAGCAGGATACCATTCCCTGTAGCGCCTCAAATAGACGCTCAGAGAAAGGATCCTGCTTTTTGTCGTTATTATAGCCGGATTAATAACGAGTAGACTTCGCTCAATAATTTGAATGATTGGGTGAATAAACATGCAGTTCGGCAGTATTTTTACGCGAGAGAATTTATGAGCGCAGATGTAACACCAGAAACTAAAAAAGTTAATTTGTTGGGTCTTCCACGGCAAAAAATGCTGGATTTCCTGGAGGGGATCGGTGAGAAACCGTTTCGTGCCAAACAAATCATGCAATGGATTCATCAATANGGTGTGCATAACTTCGACGAAATGACCAATATCAGCAAAGCGCTGCGTGAAAAACTTTCAAAGATCGCAACGATTGAAGGGCCAGATATTATCTATCAGGATATCTCGTCAGATGGAACTCGTAAGTGGGTGATGCAGATGCCTGGCGGTAGTAGTATCGAGACGGTGCTTATTCCTGAAGGTGACCGTGGAACCTTGTGTATTTCTTCTCAAATCGGTTGCGCTCTGGATTGTAGTTTTTGTTCTACTGGTAAGCAGGGTTTTAATCGTAACTTGTCTACAGAAGAGATTGTAGGTCAGATTTGGAATGCTATTGCCTCCTTTGAAGAACTCGACCGGGTAAAAGATCGTCCCGTAACAAATGTTGTGTTTATGGGTATGGGCGAGCCGCTGTTAAATTTTGACAATGTCATGGATGCTGTAGACATCATGATGGATGATTTCGCTTACAGCATTTCCAAGAAGCGTCTGACAATCAGTACTGCTGGTGTCGTGCCAGCAATGGATCGAATGGGCGAATTTACCGATGCCTCGATTGCAATATCCTTGCATGCACCAAACGATGAGCTTAGAAACGAACTGGTGCCGGTGAACAAGAAGTATCCGATTAAGATGCTGCTTTCATCGCTAAAAAGCTATCTGGATCAGCTTTCGGATAAACGAAAAGCGACCATCGAATATACCCTAATTGCAGGAGTGAATGATCGAAAGATTCATGCAGACCAATTGATTGAGATTTTGCGTGGAATTCCCTGTAAGATCAACCTTATACCTTTTAATCCTTTCCCAGGCTCAGGGTATAAAAAGCCCTCAAACAACGAGGTCCGATGTTTTCAGGATTGGTTGATTGCGGGTGGTTATATCACGACCGTTAGAACAACGCGTGGTGATGATATTGATGCGGCTTGTGGGCAGCTTGTCGGTCAGGTTGAAGATCGAACGAGACGCAGTGCGCGCTACGCGGATGCAGCAAATACAATTGCTGCAAAACAGCTATAAAATATATTGGTTTGGTTAATTTTTATAGAAAAAGAGACCGCAATGAAAGCGGCTCGTATAAAAAATAGAAAAAGGCAGATTAAATTCGCATGCTGTTTTTGAATAAACAATACAGATTCTTATTGAAGGGCTGGCTGATAGTCTTTTGCCTTCTCTTGCAAGCTTGTGTGACGACGACCAATAGTTCGCTAACTGATAAGGCCGATCCGGTTGTCGCGGTAGGGCGTTATGTGACGCTTGGTCTTGAGTACATTAAGCGGGATGACCTGCATCGAGCTCGAAAGCACTTGAACAGAGCGTTGGAGATATCACCACTGGATGCTCCAGCTAACGCAGCTATGGGCTTGGTTTACCACCAGGAAGGGGAGACAGTTGCTGCTGAGAGTTACTTTAAACAGAGTTTGGAAACCGACCCAAGCTATACGCGTGGAAGAAGTTATTACGGAGCGTTTTTGTATTCAGTTGACAGAATTGAGGCGGCGCTTGAACAGTTTAAACTAGCATCTGAAGATACGCGTTATGAAGGCCGTTCACAAATATTCTCTAATATCGCTTTATGCCAACTTAAACTAGGTAATAGTGCTGAAGCAATTGAAGCCTATACCAGTACTTTGCGCTTGGATCGTCGTAATGGTCGTGCGCTATCTGGTGTAACGGAGCTGCTGATCCAGTCCAACGATTTTGAAAGAGCTCAGCATTATTATAATCGCCTCGTACGGTTGATTCGTGAGCGCGGTATGCAACACTCGGCTCAGAGTTTATGGCTGGGAATCAGGATTGCCAATTATTATGACAGTTCTCAGCAAGTGATTACTTTGGCAGGCTTACTCGAGCAAATGTATCCCGATACTGAAGAAAACCAGCTTGCCAAGAGTTTACTTGGAAAAAAAATAACGCTAAATGGTGCTAGTCGATGAGTAAGGAAACAGCTGATATTTCGTCAAGCCCAGGCTTAATTCTCCGGACTGCACGAGAAGAGTTAAAATTTTCTATCGACCATGTTGCACATGATCTTCACCTAAGGGCAAGTGTTGTGCAGTCAATGGAGAATGAAGATTATGACGACTTCAGTAGCGATGTTTTCTTAAAAGGTTATTTTCGCTCTTATTGTCGTTTGGTTAACTTGCATGAAGAGCGAATGGTTGAGCTGCTTGAGGTTCAGTTACGTACTCGCAAGAATGAAATCGAGAATGTAGCCTTAAATGCGAAAAAAGCCGAGAAAGCGAAATTCCGTAAGAAATTGGTCAGTGTGCTGTTTGCATTGGCCTTAGTCGCTGGTTTGAGTGTCTATGTTTTAGGATATTTATTGGTAGAAGATAAGCCTCTACAAGAGGGAAGCCCCTTACCTGAAAGTACGACAAGCTCTCCAAGCAGCTTATCACCGAGTACTGAAACAGAAGGCCAAAAGATTATACTGGATGACCCAAAATCTGAGCTACCAGCTGCTAAAAATGCTGCACAGACTCTGGCAAACGAAAAGATAGTGATAAAGGCTGTGCCAGAAAAAACTGAGATAAACACTTCCACGGCTTTGCCCCAAGACGCGTCAAACATAGTGGAGCTGAGCCCTGAGGGCGGTAATTCTCCAGTTGTTGAGGAAAAACAGTTTTTTAATGCAAACTTTACTGCGGAGTTTAGTGGTGATTGCTGGTTCAAATTTACTAATGCAGAAGGTAAAACTGTATTTGCTTCTTTAAAACGTGCTGGCAATAAAGTTAATTATACAGGGCCAGCTCCTTTTACAATGGTGCTGGGCGATGCCAAACAGGTTCAGGTTGAGTTTGAAGGGAAGACGGTTGATTTGAAACCTCACACTGCCAAGAATGGCAGAGCTCAATTGACCTTAAGTCCATAATGCTAATGAATTGTTATGAGTGGCCTTCAACGGTCAAAGGATTAAATGAATGAAGTTTGAATCGCCTATAAAACGCAGAAAATCCAAGAAGATATGGGTTGGGGATGTAGCTGTCGGTGGCGATGCACCTGTTGCTGTGCAGAGTATGACCAATACTGAAACCTGTGATGTTGAAGCGACGGTAGCGCAAATAAAGGCATTGCAGGACGCAGGTGCTGATATCGTGCGTGTTTCAGTTCCTAGTATGGAAGCGGCAGAAGCATTCAAAGAAATAAAGAAGAAGACCTCTATTCCACTTGTTGCTGACATTCACTTTGACTACAAGATAGCCCTAAAAGTAGCCGAATACGGCGTGGATTGTCTGCGTATTAACCCTGGTAATATAGGTAAAGAGGACCGTATTAAAGCAGTAATTGACTGTGCTAAAGAGAAAAATATCCCGATTCGTATCGGAGTTAATGCGGGCTCATTAGAAAAAGATTTGCAAAAGAAGTATGGCGAGCCAACCCCTGAAGCCTTGGTGGAGTCGGCAATGCGTCATGTTAATATCCTGCGGGCTCATGATTTCGATAACTTTAAGGTCAGCCTTAAAGCTTCAGATGTTTTTATGACAGTTGCTGCGTATCGAATGATTGCTGATCAAATTGAACAGCCTTTGCATTTGGGTATTACCGAAGCCGGGGGTTTTCGATCAGGTGCGGTTAAGTCTGCCGTGGGTTTGGGGATGTTATTAATGGATGGCATTGGCGATACGATTCGAGTGTCGCTTGCTGCCGACCCTATTGAAGAAATCAAAGTTGGTTTTGATATTCTTAAAAGTTTAAAGATTCGCTCAAAGGGTATTAATTTTATTGCCTGCCCAAGCTGCTCTCGACAAAACTTTGATGTTGTTCAGACAATGAATGAATTGGAAGAGCGCTTAGAAGACGTCACGACGCCATTGGATGTTGCGATAATTGGCTGTGTTGTAAATGGTCCGGGTGAAGCTAAAGAAGTAGACGTTGGTCTGACCGGTGGATCGCCGAATAATTTACTTTACCTTGATGGAAAGCCGGACCATAAATTAGCTAACACAACACTTGTTGATGATTTAGAGCGAAACATCAGGTCCAAGATCGCAGCCAAAGAGGCCCAGGAGTCTCAGGTGATTGCAAAAGCATAGAATTTAACACTGTAATTTTTCCTCTTGCTTGCTAAGTGAGCTCGAGAGAAGTTCTAGATAATAAGGATTAAACCTTGGCAAAAATACAAGCTATCCGTGGAATGAATGATTTGTTACCCGGGCAATCTGCAGTTTGGCAGTACTTGGAAGGGCATATAAAAGGTGTGCTCCAAAGTTATGGCTATCAAGAAATTCGCATGCCTATTGTCGAGCAGACAGAACTATTTAAACGCTCTATCGGAGAAGTTACCGATATCGTTGAAAAAGAAATGTATACCTTTGAAGATAGAAACGGTGACAGTTTAACCCTGCGCCCTGAAGGAACTGCATGCTGCGTTCGAGCAGCCGAGCAGCATGGTCTATTGTTCAACCAGACTCAGCGCTTGTGGTATACAGGGCCGATGTTCAGACATGAGCGTCCACAAAAAGGAAGATATCGCCAATTCCATCAGGTCGGTGTTGAGTGTTTTGGTTTTAAAGGGCCTGATATTGATGCTGAGTTGATCATGATGACTGCTCGCTTGTGGAAGCAGCTTGGTTTATCTGAACATGTGGTGTTAGAGATAAACTCTTTAGGCTTGCCTGAAGAGCGCAAGTCCTTTAAAGATGCATTAGTTGCTTATCTTGAAGGTTATGCTGATCAGCTTGACGAAGATAGTCTGCGTAGGATGAAAACAAACCCTCTAAGAATCCTGGATAGCAAAAATACTAAGACCCAAGAGATTCTCGCGAATGCGCCAAGTCTGTTCGATTTCTATGGAGACGAGTCTAAGAATGACTTTAACGAGCTATTGTCGCTGCTGGATCATGCAGATATCAAGTATCGTGTTAATCATGGCTTAGTACGAGGTTTGGATTATTATTCGAAAATGGTCTTTGAGTGGGTGACAGATGCCTTAGGTGCTCAAGGCACGGTATGTGCTGGTGGGCGCTACGATGGTCTGGTTGCTCAGCTTGGCGGAAGGCCAACTCCGGGAGTTGGTTTTGCAATGGGGGTAGAGCGTTTAGTGCTACTGCTTGAAGAGCTGAAGCTTGTCCCTGAGTCGGTAAGCGAGCATGTCGATATTTTTATTGTGGCGGCAGGAGAAGGTACTTTACATAAAGCCTTTGAAGTTGCTGAGTTGCTTAGAAGTGAAACTTCCTTGAGAGTACTGCAGAATGCAGGCGGTGGTAGTTTCAAGAGTCAGATGAAAAAAGCTGATAAGTCTGGCGCACCTCTTGGTATCATTATTGGCGAACAGGAGCTGGAAAATGATACGTTGGTAGTCAAACGACTAAAAGGTGAGGGTGGGCAAAAGCTGGTTAGTTTTGCAGAGCTCTTAACAGAAGTGAATTCTGCATTTAGTTAAAGCTTGGGAGTTGCCGGGAATTTGGCTGTATTGCCAAAAAGTAAGCAACACTAGCTGTTTTTAATGCTGCGAACTCGACCGAGTCGGTTATAATGCAGCGCAATACAATGATAACGAAGGTGCCCAGTAAGGGTGCCAAGACAAAAACAAGGTAGACAGGAGCAAGACGTGGACAACCTTTCAACAGAAGATGAACAACTGGCGGCATTGAAAAAGTGGTGGAGCGATAACGGTAATTCACTATTGATGGGTATTGGTGCAGCGCTGGTTATTGTGTTTGGCTGGAAGGCTTACCAGAACAATGTGATTCAGGAAAAAACAGCAGCGTCTTTGCAGTATCAACAATTGGTAACAGTCGCTACGCAAAACGATTTTGATAGTGAAGACGAAGCGGAAACAGTCAGCTACTTGGCAGAGCAACTGAAAGATGAGTTTGAGGGCACTGAATACGCTTTGTATGCTGCGATGTTTATGGCAAAAGACCTGGTAGAAGACAAAAACTACGAAGGTGCAGCAGAGCAGCTAAATTGGGTTTTATCAAAAACAGAAGATGTTCGTCTTCAACATATTGTCACCGCTCGTTTAGCTCGTATTTTATCCGCGCAAGAAAAGCATGACGATGCTTTGGCCTTGCTTAAGCCAAGTGAAGAGGTGTTTAAAGCGAGCTACCTTGAAATAGAGGGTGACATTAAAAAGCGACAAGGTGATATCCCTGGCGCTATCGAGGCATACAAGAATGCTTTCGAACTTATTAAAGAAGAGCCTCAGGCGCAACCTTTGTTGGCGGTTAAGCTGTCAGACTTAGGTATCGATCCTAAGACCCTATAATCAATTTTGCCCCTTTTTGTCAGCCAGCATTGCCTAGGCTGAAAACTACAAAGGGGCGAGAATTTATCTTTCAAAGGCAGCTAAGCTCTGCCTTTTTTGTTTTTATATAGTGTTTGAAGTAATCATACAGAACGCTAAGTTGCATTAGGGATTTCATAGCATGGCGCTAGAGAAAATACATCGGTGGTGTAAAAAGGTCGCCTTTCTTGGCCTTTTGTCTTGTTTGCTAGCTGCTTGTAGTAGTTCGCCAGTAAATCAGCCTGCAGAGCTTGATATCGACTTCAAAGACCAAATTAACTTTAAACGTATATGGAAGAAGTCGGTAGGAGAAGGTGATCAAGAACTAAAGCTTCAGCTTTCACCTATCCTTAGAGATGATAAGATTTACTCAGTCGATACTGAAGGCTTTCTTAGTGCTATTGATCGTTTATCCGGTAAGACTGTCTGGAGTCATGAGCTGGATGAGACTATTAGCAGCGGCTTAGCAGTTGACCGAGATAGCCTCTATGTTGTGACGTTTTCTGGTTATTTAGTGTCACTACAACTTGAAAATGGCCAAGAGAATTGGCGCTCTCCGCTAAGCAGTGAAGCAACGGCTCCGCCAGCAGTAAACGGAGAACTGGTGATCGTTCAAACTATTGATGGCAAAGTTGCTGCTTTCGGGGCACAAGATGGCAAGCAACGCTGGCGTCATGATAGTGTTGTGCCGATACTTTCCTTACGAGGTACTGCCAAACCTTTAGTATCGAGGAAATATACGGTGACTAGCTTCGCCAATGGTGAGTTGCTCACATTGAGGAACGACATTGGTTTGCCTCTCTGGAAAGCAACACTTGCTCTACCAAAAGGGCGCACAGAACTAGAGCGTTTGGTCGACTCGGATGGTCAGCCTTTGCTTGATGGTGATACCCTTTATGCAGCCGCTTACCAAGGTAAAATATTTGCTTTAAGTGCGCTCGATGGGCAGGAAATTTGGTCTAAAGAAATTTCATCTTTTAACAAGCTCGCGTTAGGCTTTGGCAAGCTCTTTGTTACCACGGATAAAGGTGAGATTATTGCGCTTGATAAGCAAAGTGGAAAGGAGTTGTGGCGAAATGAAGAGTTCTTATATCGTCGTTTAGGCTCACCAGTGGTCTTTGACCAGTTTGTGATGGCCGCTGATTTCGAGGGCTATATCCATGTGCTATCAGTGCTGGATGGAAAAGTACTTGCACGGAAATACCCTGACAGTGATGGTGTCATGGGTGAGATGATTGTAAAGGGCGACCGGCTATATGTTTATGCACGTTCTGGTGACATAGTATCGTATCAGTTGAATCCGAAGGTAAAGGACCTTAGACCCTTGGGTTCGAGGTTTAGAAATAGAAGACTTTTCGAAGAGTCGTCTAACGAATATAGAGATTAAAGGTAGATAGATGGTTCCTGTAATAGCGCTAGTAGGTCGTCCTAATGTAGGTAAATCTACCTTATTCAATCGTTTGACCAAAACAAAAGATGCAATTGTCGCAGACTACGCAGGCTTAACTCGGGATCGTAAGTACGGCTCTGGAGTGGCGTTGGATAAGAAGTTCATTACTATCGATACCGGTGGTATAAGTGGTGATGAAGTCGGGATCGATGCTGTCATGGCTGAGCAGTCCTTGTTGGCAATAGAAGAGGCTGATCTAATCTTCTTTGTTGTGGATGGCCGGGATGGATTGACCCCTATTGATGAAGAGATAGCTCGTCATATCCGACAAACGGGAAAACCTTATACCCTGGTTGTTAATAAAATTGATGGCCTTAATGCTGATACTGTTGCCAATGATTTCTACTCGCTGGGTATGGAGAAGCTGCGCTTAACCGCAGCCTCTCATAACCGCGGTGTTAAATCGCTGATCGAAGATGCAATGGAGGACTTCCCGGAACAAATCGAGGAAGATGATGAAGCAAATGGTTGTAAAATTGGTATTATCGGACGACCAAATGTTGGTAAGTCTACCTTGGTTAATCGACTGCTTGGTGAAGACCGTGTTGTTGTTTATGATCAACCTGGTACCACGAGAGATAGCGTCTATATTCCTTACGAACGCCGAGAAAAGCCCTATACCTTGATCGATACGGCAGGTGTGCGCCGTAGGAAAAATGTTAAAGAGGCGGTAGAGAAATTCTCCATCATCAAGACCTTGCAAGCGATACAAGATGCCAACGTTGTTGTTGTCGTTATCGATGCCAGAGAAGGTGTCGTTGAGCAGGATCTTCACCTGATTGGCTTTGCTATGGATGCCGGGCGAGCGCTGGTATTGGCGGTCAATAAGTGGGATGGAATGACCCAAGATGACAAAAAATCAGTAAAGAGAGAGTTGGATAGACGTTTAGTTTTCCTTGACTATGCTCCAATTCATTTCATCTCAGCCAAACATGGAACCGGGGTGGGGGATTTATATAAGTCTATCGACCAGGGTTATAAATCTGCTTTCGATAAGTGGCCGACCAAACGTTTGACAGAGTTGCTTTCAGATTTAGTATCTGATCACCAACCACCAATTGTTCGTGGCCGACGGGTCAAGCTTCGTCATGCTCACCAGGGGGGATCAAATCCGCCTATCATCGTAGTGCATGGATCTAAGACTGATGACCTGCCAGATAGCTACAAACGTTATCTAGAGAAGAGCTTCAGGAAAGTACTTAAGATTAAAGGTACACCAATTCGTTTTGAATTTAAGTCGAGTGATAACCCTTTCGCTAGTCCGACTAACAAAATGAATGAGAAGCAGAGAGCTAAAAAAGCCCGTATTACCAAATCCAGAGAATTTGGTAACCGCCGTGGTAAAAACTCAACACGTAAGAGTAAAGGAAAGGGCAGTACTTCTCGTTAATTGATTTTAACGAGGGCTTGCCTAGGTGTTTAGCTTTCTATGACTGAACTGCATCCCCCTAAAGAAGATATTTGCCCCAGATGTGGCAAAGCAAACCTATGCTTGAATGTCATTAAAAAAGACCTTTCAACGGGGGCTATGATACCACCTAATACTGTTAGTATTCGGGAAGAGCCTTGTTGGTGCGCCTCCGTTAACTTGAACTCTAATCAACGTGCTGAAGCATCAAAATTTGGTAATGGTTTATGTTGTTTGTGCGCAAGCTGCATTGCTGAAATTCAAGCGATATAGCTGCCCTATTACCACTTTAAAAAAAGAAAAAGCCTATTTCCCCCTGTATGTGATCTCGTAAATATTTGTTACTTTCCCTTCACAGAGCCTTTTAAGTCGCTTTATACTCGAACTGTAGTGTGCAAAAAATAAACAGTTTTTGCATCACACCAAAATTTATATTTGCGCGTTCCCTCTATCGACGCGAGGTTACCACCTCTTACGACTTGTTTGAGTAGTCGTGGTCATAAGCCAGTATATATTCAAACAATCGTAAGTTATTCTGAGAGGATAGCATCATGTTTGAATTACTGGATCAACACCAGGTCAATGAGCTGCACGTTAGGTACGATGTTAGTAGCGGTCTCAGGGCATTCATTGCCATCCACAATACTGCACTGGGTCCTGCACTGGGCGGCTGCCGTTTTATTAAATACCCAAGTGAATCACACGCCCTTCAAGATGCGCTGAACTTAGCTAAAGGCATGAGCTACAAAGCTGCCTTGGCAGAGCTTCCTCAAGGCGGTGGCAAGTCGGTCATCATGGTTCCTGATCGTCACTTTGATCGAAGGTCATTATTTAGTGAGTTCGGGCGCTTTGTTGAATCCTTAAACGGTCGGTATATTACTGCGATTGACTCCGGCACCAGTGCGAGAGAAATGGATATTATTCAGACTGTGACATCGCATGTTACCAGTACGAGTGATGCTGGTAACCCGTCAAGTTATACCGCTGCTGGTGTATTTGAAGGAATAAAGGCAAGCGTCAATTTCAAGTTAGGAACAGAAAGCTTAAAAGGTCTACGTATTGCTATTCAGGGAATTGGCAATGTTGGTTACGAACTTGGTTTGCTGCTCGCAGAATCTGGTGCAGAGATTGTTGTGGCTGATATTAATAGAGAAAGGGTTGAGTCCGCCTTAAGAGAGTTTGCAAGTCACGCAGTCAGTCCTGAGCAGATTGTTCAGGAGCCATGCGTTGTCTTTGCCCCCTGCGGTTTAAGTAATGTCATCAATGAGTCTTCCCTTGAACGTTTGAGCTGCCGAATAATTGCCGGGTCAGCAAACGTTCAATTAGCGAAACCTGAGCTTGGGCAGCGCCTGCATGAAAAGGGAATATTGTACGCTCCCGATTACGTGATTAACTCTGGAGGTTTGATTTATGCCTCGCTAACCCACAGTGAGTCTTTGCGTTCGGACTTTGAGCTGGTTTCAAGAAATGAAGTTTTACAGGCCAGAATACATGAAAAAATATTGCAGATAGGTCGAACCTTAGAAGAGGTTTATCAAGGCTCAAGCTCAAAAGGCAGGGCAACAAGTGTTGTTGCCGACCAGCTAGCCGAAGAAAAATTGACTCGTCTTCAAGACTTTGCAGCATAGAGGAGGCGGTATGAAATCTTATACTTTTGAAGAAAACCTTAGGTTTGATGTAAGTTTTTCGAAATTTCTTGGCGATGACGGGCAGCTTAAGCAGTCTTTACCGGATTCTCTACTGCTCAAAGAAGAAATGCTAAAAGCTTATGAAACGATGGTTTTGATCAGAGCTTTTGACCATAAGGCTATCGCTTTACAACGAACTGGCAAGCTTGGAACTTACCCTTCAGTTCTAGGCCAGGAAGCAATTGGTACGGCCATTGGTATGGCGCTCAGCCCAGATGATATTTTTGCGCCTTATTACCGCGACTTCGCTACCCAATATTTGCGAGGGGTGTCTTTAAAAGAGATGTTGATGTATTGGGGAGGCTTGGAACGTGGTAGTGATTATAAATCATGCCCAAATGATTTCCCTGTTTGTGTGCCAATAGCGACACAATATGGCCACGCTGCCGGTGCAGCTGTTGCTCTGAAAACCAAAGGCATACATCAAGCATCTCTTGTTACGTGTGGTGAGGGCGCGACCTCGAAAGGCGACTTTCTCGAAACACTAAATCTGGCAGGGGCGTGGCAACTACCCTTGGTAATGGTTGTAAATAACAATCAATGGGCTATTTCGACCCCCCGCGATATTCAGTGCGGCGCGCAAACGATTGCCCAAAAAGCGATTGGCGCCGGGATTGAGGGACTGGTTGTTGATGGTAACGACTATTTTGCCGTGCGTCATGCAGTCAATATAGCACTGGAGAAAGCCTACGCAGGTAAAGGTGCAACGCTTATTGAAGCGGTGAGTTATCGCTTAGGGGATCATACTACCGCCGATGATGCTTCACGTTATCGCAGTGATTCTGAGCTGAAGTCAGCCTGGGACAAGGAGCCTATTTCAAGACTAAAAACTTTTTTACTGTCTAAAGGATACTGGTCGGAATCCAAGGAGAAAGAACTTCTCATACGAATTAAGAAGAAAATTAGTGAGGCTGTTGAAGCCTATCTTATAGAGGAGGATGACGTACCTGAGGCGATGTTTGATTATCTCTTCGAAACACTACCTGAGCCACTGCTTGACCAATACGCGCAGGTCAAATTGCTTGGTATGAAAAACACTAAAAAAATAAGCCCGCAATGTGAAGGGACAAGGTTTGAAAATACCGACGCTCAGGATAAGTTGAAGCCAGTTGATATGGAGGGGCATAGCCATGAATGATATGAATCTTACTAAAGCAATAGATGACTGTGCTCCTGAAAGTGTTGGCGCATCGAAGGTTTGTATTATTGAGGCCGTTAATATGGCATTGCATCGCGCAATGGCAGAAAGTGAAGAAGTGGTTGTGCTTGGCGAAGATGTTGCCGTTAATGGCGGTGTTTTTCGCGCAACGGAGGGCTTACGAGAAGCATTTGGTGTGCGTCGGGTTATGGATACACCACTAGCTGAAACGATGATTGCAGGCATGACTATAGGAATGGCAGCTCAAGGCCTGCGTCCGGTTGCAGAAATACAGTTTATGGGCTTCATTTATGCTGCAATGGAGCACTTGGTTAGCCATGCTTCACGTATGCGTAATCGCACACGTGGGCGCCTTTCTTGCCCAATGGTTATTCGCGCCCCCTATGGCGGGGGAATTCATGCACCCGAACATCATAGTGAAAGTACCGAGGCAATGTTTGCACATATTCCGGGTATTCGGGTTATACAGCCTAGCTCTCCAAAAAGGGCTTATGGACTGCTTTTGTCAGCGATTCGTTCCAATGACCCTGTTATATTTTTGGAGCCAAAACGCATTTATCGTTTATTTCATAGTGAGGTAAAGGATGATGGTGAAGGCTTGCCATTGGATAAGTCCTTTCTATTGCGTCAAGGAAGGGATATGACTTTAGTCTCATGGGGGGCGAGCATAAATGAAACTATGCAAGCGGCAAGTTTATTGGCTAGGGATGGGATTGAGTGTGAGGTGATAGACGTTGCCAGTATTTCTCCTATAGACCACGATACTATTATCCAGTCGGTTCAAAAAACTGGTCGCTGCATAGTTATTCATGAGGCGCCAAGAAGCTGTGGGCTGGGTGCGGAGATTGCAGCAACGCTTTCTGAAAGAGCCTTCCCTTACTTAAGGGAACCCGTGGCGAGAATCACTGGTTATGACACGGTAATGCCATATTTTCGTAACGAATCAAACTACCTGCCCGGCGTAGAGCAAATAACCGAATTGGCAGCGGTGATGTGCAGGGCCGCAACACCGGTTGACGCAGACGGAAACAAGGAGGCTTAGCTATGAGCAAATTTTATCTACCTGATCTCGGTGAAGGCCTCCAGGGTGCAGAAATTATTGAGTGGAAGATTAAGCCTGGCGATATGGTCTTGGTTGATCAGTTGATTTTAGTTGTCGAAACGGCAAAAGCTATTGTGGAAATTCCATCTCCTGTGGAAGCTAGAATCGGGAAAATTCACTGTAAAGCGGGCGACATGGTTGATGTGGGTTCAGTGTTATTAGAATACACTGAGAAGGAAAATGCTGAGTCCCCGATAGGTAAAGATACTTCGATATCGGAGTATCTAGGCGTCTCTCAAAATGTGCAAAAGAGCGTATCGGTCGTTGGAAGTTTGCAAACTGCAGAAGGTGAAAAGGATGTCGATCAATATGAGGATATGATTGTTGATCATGCCAGCCCGCCTGACAGTGCGCTTTTAAAGCAGAAACAGACTTTAAATGCGCCGCCTTCTGTCAGGGTCTTTGCAGAAAAAATAGGCCTGACAGAACAGCTCAGTGAAAAGTCTTATGGGATGCTTACAGAGAAAGGAATTCTGGAAGCTCATTACAAGAAGAATGAGCTGAAAGGAAGTTCTCCTGGGAGATGTGGTGATTCAATCACTAAATTAACAGGTGCCAGGAAAGTCATGGCGCAAACGATGAGTAAATCTCATGAACACATTCCAGCCGTAACGCTGTTCGATGATGCCAATATTTGTACTTGGAAGAAAAGTGAGGACATCACGCTCCGATGTATTAAGGCACTTGTCTTTGCGTGTATGAAGGAGCCAATACTCAATGCCTGGTTTGATGAGGAAGCTTTAGGTATTCAGTTATTCGAAGATATTCATTTAGGTGTGGCGGTTAATTCCGCGCAGGGTTTATACGTTCCGGTGATTCGAAAGGTGCAAACTCTAGACGATGCTAGAATCAGAGAAATCATGAAGAAACAGATTCAATCAGTTCATGACCGTACGATTAAGCCTCAAAAGCTACTTGGTGCAACGATTAGTCTAAGCAACTTTGGCTCGTTAAGCGGGCGTTACGCTACACCTATAATTGTTCCGCCACAGGTTTCGATCATGGGTGTGGGGAAAATTCATGATGAGCCTGTCGTTGAAAACGGACAGATAAAGGTTGGTCGAGTTATGCCTATATCGCTGAGCTTTGATCATCGCGCAGCCAGCGGTGCAGAGGCGGCCAGGTTTATGCAGGCTTTTATCGAGTCGTTAGAGTCTTAAGGGCTCTCTGGTGCTTTGTTTCTCTGAGTGATCTACAGAGTTTCAAGTCTATACAAGTGATTGACCAAGGTCTCGCTTTATGTGAATGTGGTCTCGCGTTTGTGCAGTAGTCAATACCGCACAATAGATAGGTACTCCACAACAATAGACGAGACTTTTATGGATACAGTTAGAATTATCTATCCCGCTATCGCGATGTTTTTATTAACCTCTTTTTTAGTTTTTAAACTAGGGTTAACACGCTTTGCGGCAATTAAACGCGGTGAAGTTAGTATGAAGTACTATCGTTCATACAATGAAGGGCAGGAGCCGCAAAGGCTCCATATTCTCACTCGCCATATTCATAACCACTTTGAGGTACCACCCTTATTTTATGTTGGGGTTATACTCACTTATATCACGGATAGCGTTGGTCTTGTGTCAGTTGTCGCTGCTTGGTTGTATGTGGCTTTGCGGCTAGTACATTCTTTTGTCCACTTGGGTAACAACAATGTCAGCCTAAGGTTTGCGAGCTTTGCTGCGAGTATGATGGCTTTAGCAGTGTTGTGGCTCGCCATGTTGTTTGCGTTGGTATAGTACTCGTAAGCACTTGTTTATCTGTCACATCGCAGTAACTTGAAGCGTTGTTTTCCCTCAAGAATCTCTGACTCTGGCCAGATCGCATTTGCCTTTTGCTCAAATGCTGCGTTCTGTGCCAGAATTTGAAGTTCTTCACTTATGGCTTTATCACTTCGTGTAATAAAAGCGTTTTCTGTCGGTACACTCGCTTCAAATGTATTGATCAATTCGCAGTTCTCGTCATTGGCAAAGATGATGTGCTTGGCTCCAGGGTTTAGTTCAATAAATGAGCAGCCAGAGAGCGCTGTACCGAGTATGAGTGCAGTAAACTTTGAAGACCGTTTGACTGAGGGGTAGCTATATTTAAGCAGCATCGTTATCGTCCTTTATTGTGACTAACGCATAGCTGACTGAAGGCATTTCCTTGCATCCATTTATACGTTTTTGGTTGAGTTTCATTCTTCTTCAGGGATAATGCATGTCAGAAAATTGCTGTGCAGTTCGGACGATTAGTTTAATCCCTTGTCACAAACTATATAGCAGCGATATAAGCTTGTTTTCTATCGGTAATTTTTTCATGAGTTTACAGTATAAGATAGTGCCGGTAACGGCTTTTGAGCAGAACTGCTCAATTTTGTGGTGCGATCAGAGTAAAAAAGCGGCAGTTGTCGACCCTGGTGGTGATTTACCCAAAATTTTGGCTGAGCTTGAATCTTTAGGCCTTCAGCTTGATAAGGTAATTTTGACACATGCGCATATTGATCATGCCGGTGCAACGGCGGATTTAGCTGAGCAGAGTGGGGTGCCTGTCGTTGGCCCTCATAAAGAAGATAAGTTTTGGATTGATATGCTGCCTCAGCAGAGCCAGATGTTTGGTTTTCCTGCTGCCAAGATCTTTACGCCTGACCAGTGGCTGGAACAGGGCGATACGGTTGAAGTGGGGAGCGAGATTCTCGAAGTGCTACATTGTCCTGGTCATACGCCAGGCCATGTCGTTTTTTACCATCGAGGTAGTGATTTATTGGTCGTTGGTGACGTTCTTTTTCAAGGCTCAATCGGGCGTACGGATTTCCCTAAGGGCGACTTCGACACGCTTGCGAAGTCGATTCGATCTAAGCTTTGGGCATTGGCGGATGAAACGAAATTCATTCCGGGTCATGGCCCGATGTCGACCATAGGGCATGAAAAAGCCAACAACCCCTTTGTTGGTGGTTACGGCTAGTAAGGTATACAGATAATATTTAAGCGCTCGATACCAGCGTTGACACAGCAAAAAATCAGATAGGCATAACGTTAATGACACAAATGGTAAGAACACGAATCGCACCATCCCCAACGGGTGACCCTCATGTTGGTACAGCATATATTGCATTGTTTAATATGTGTTTCGCCAAGCAACACGGAGGTAAGTTTATCCTTCGAATTGAAGATACTGACCAAGCGAGAAGCACGCCAGAATCGGAACGTGATATTTTATCTTCAATGAAGTGGTTAGGGCTTGATTGGGACGAAGGTCCAGATGTAGGTGGTGATTATGGGCCTTATCGCCAGAGTGAGCGAAAAGACGACTATCGTGCCTATGCCGAGCAGTTGGTCGAACAGGGTAATGCCTTTTATTGTTTTCGTACACCAGAAGAGCTTGATGCGATTCGTGAAGAGCGAAAAGCGGCGGGTTTAAACCCTGGGATTAAAGGTGACCTTGAGTTATCTAGTGACGAAGTCAAAGAACGTTTAGCTCGTGGCGATGCGCATGTTATTCGTATGAAAGTTCCGGACGAAGGTGTTTGCGAAATTGACGATATGTTACGTGGCAAGATAGAGATTGACTGGTCTCAGGTCGATTCTCAAATTCTGCTTAAGTCAGACGGTATGCCTACTTATCACCTGGCGAATGTAGTTGATGACCATTTGATGGCGATCACGCATGTTATCCGTGGTGAAGAGTGGATTAACTCGGCACCTAAGCACCAGTTGTTGTATAAGTATTTTGGCTGGGATATGCCTGTGCTATGTCACATGCCATTATTACGAAACCCGGATAAGAGCAAGCTAAGCAAGCGTAAGAACCCAACCAGTATTAATTATTATGAGCGTGCTGGTTTTTTACCCGAGTCAGTCATTAACTATTTGGGGCGAATGGGTTGGTCTATGCCTGATGAGCGTGAGAAATTTACACTACAGGAAATGATTGAGAACTTCGATATTAAACGTGTTTCGCTTGGTGGACCGATTTTCGACGTCGAAAAGCTAAGCTGGTTGAATGGCGTGTGGATTCGTGAAAATCTAAGTGCTGACGAATTTATGGCGCGCGCTCAAGCTTGGGCATTCAACGAGGCAAACCTTAAACCTTTGGTTGAGCATGTACAGGGGCGTGTATCGACCTTTGCTGACATCGCACCATTAAGCACCTTTATGTTTTCAGGTATGCTGGAATTACAGGCTGCAGATTTTGCGCATAAAAAACTAGAAGAAGGGCAAGTTAAACGCGTGTTGCAGTTTGCTTTGTGGCAATTGGAATCATTACGTGATTGGAACAAAGATAATATCTTTGCCGAGATTAAGGCTTTGTCCAAGGTGATGGAGTTTAAGATAGGTGATTGCATGCAGCCAATCTTTATCGCTATTGCTGGTACACCAAACTCTTGGTCAGTAGTCGATTCTATGGCGCTTTTAGGGCCAGATATGAGTCGTGCCAGGCTGCGTCATGCTGTTAGCATATTGGGTGGCTTTTCCAAGAAAGAAACCAAGCGAGTAGAGAAGGAATATCAATCGCTTAGCGCAGAAATCAAAAAGTTAAAAGAAGTGTAAAAATAGTCTTGACTCGGGGGGGAGACTTCAATAATATACGCCCCCGTTGAATGATGCACAGCACACCAGTGCGGGGCCATAGCTCAGCTGGGAGAGCGCGACGCTGGCAGCGTTGAGGTCTGCGGTTCGATCCCGCATGGCTCCACCAAATCATTCAGGACAGTTTACTGTCCCCTTCGTCTAGAGGCCTAGGACACCGCCCTTTCACGGCGGTAACAGGGGTTCGACTCCCCTAGGGGACGCCATATAAAAAACCTCGATATCAATTTGATATCGAGGTTTTTTTTCGCCTGTAGAAAGTTGAGTATAGCCATTGTTACTTTCTCTCAGTCTTTTTCGGGCTATTTACTTGTCTACTGTAGTTGTTCTATGTGTTTTTCTCTGCCGATACTCAGTTAAATTTGTTTTTTAGAGGCTCATAAAGGAGGGGGATTAGCAGATCAAATCTGCCTGATGGATTTTTGACGTTTACTGGGTGTTAGTAGGTATTATGTTTGACGAAATCCGTACTCGAGACTTTTAAGTGAAATAT
>NZ_LWGJ01000446.1:0-1529 GCF_001635845.1 Oleiphilus sp. HI0132
TCACGGGAAACAGGCGGGACCATCGTTTCTAGCGCATTGGAGTTAACTAGAGAAATCATCCACAAGCGTTACCCTGCGTCAGACTGGAATATATACTGCGCACAAGCCTCCGATGGTGACAACTGGAGCGATGACTCACCCAAGTGCTCGAGGCTCTTGAAAGACGATATTCTACCTCTCGTGCAATATTTTGCTTACATTGAGATTACTAAGCTAGATCATCAAATGCTGTGGCATGAATATGAAAAACTGGCTAAGGAGTTTGAGGACTCTTTCGCCATGCAAAACATTAAAGACGAGAGTGACATCTACCCTGTCTTCCACGAATTATTTCAGAGGAAGCCGGCATGACAGATAAAGACAACAAACAAAATGAAGAGCGTAAAAAGAGTTATATTGCGACTGGCTCGGAATGGTCATTTGAACAGCTAGAACGCTTTGATGATGCCATTTCAGACATAGCAAAAGAATATAAGCTAGACACCTACCCTAACCAAATTGAAGTGATTAGCTCTGAGCAAATGCTCGATGCCTATTCCTCGGTCGGTATGCCTCTAGGCTATTATCACTGGTCTTACGGGAAACAGTTCCTACAAAACGAAAAAGGTTATAAGCGCGGCCAAATGGGGCTCGCCTATGAGATCGTTATTAACTCTAACCCATGTATCGCTTACTTGATGGAAGAGAATACCTTGATGATGCAGGCCTTAGTCATCGCGCATGCATCATATGGTCATAACTCTTTTTTCAAAGGCAACTACCTGTTCCGCACCTGGACCGATGCCAGCGCAATAATAGACTACCTTCTGTTCGCCAAAAACTATATTGCAAAGTGTGAAGGCCGTTATGGCGTCGATACCGTAGAAACCTTTCTAGACTCCTGCCACGCAGTAATGAATTACGGTGTTGACCGTTATAAGCGCCCTGCTCCTATATCAGCTGAAGAAGAATTGAAACGACAAGAAGAGCGCGAGTTCCATCTGCAGCAGCAAGTTAATGAGCTGTGGAGAACCATTCCTGTCAGCGGCGACAAAGAAGAAGCCGAGAAAGATCAACGCTACCCTGAAGAACCGCAGGAGAATCTGCTTTATTTCTTTGAGAAGAATGCCCCCATGCTTGCCCCATGGCAACGGGAAGTACTACGTATCGTGAGAAAAATTGCCCAGTATTTCTACCCGCAAAGACAAACTCAGGTAATGAATGAGGGTTGGGCAAGCTTTTGGCACTACACCATCATGAATACGATGTATGACAAAGGTTTGGTGAATGAAGGCTTTATTATCGAGTTCTTAAAATCACACACAGCGGTGGTCTATCAACCTCCCTTTGATAGCCAATGGTACAGCGGCATCAACCCTTATACGCTTGGTTTTGCCATGTTTCAGGATATCAAACGTATCTGCCAACAACCTACGGATGAAGATCGACAATGGTTCCCAGATATCGCGGGCACAGACTGGCTGGAAACACTCGATTTTGCCATGCGAAACTTTAAAGATGAAAGCTTTATCCTACAGTTCCTTTCACCT
>NZ_LWGJ01000447.1:0-1315 GCF_001635845.1 Oleiphilus sp. HI0132
AAACCTGTCAGACCAGCTTTAGGTTTTGCGCCTTTACCTGTAGCACCTTCATCACGAATCTCACCACCTGAACCTGTCGAGGCACCAGAGAATGGAGAAATAGCTGTCGGGTGGTTATGTGTTTCAACCTTCATGAGGATATGAATATCTTCCTCATGCGCCTGATACTCCTGAGTTTCAGGGTTCGGGTAGAAGCGCTTTCCTTTCGATCCGGCTATTACCGCAGCGTTATCAACATAAGCAGACAATACACCTTCAGAATTCAGCTCATTGGTATTACGAATCATCGAGAATAATGATTTTTGCTGAGCTTCACCGTCAATATCCCAAGATGCATTGAAGATCTTGTGACGACAATGCTCAGAGTTCGCCTGAGCAAACATCATTAGCTCTACGTCTGTCGGGTTACGCTTTAGCCCGCAGAAAGCTTTGGTTAAATACTCTATTTCGTCTGTAGCCAAAGCCAGACCAATACGCTTATTTGCTTCTTCAAGCGCACTCTCACCATATGACAGCACATCGACACTGCTCATAGGGCGCGGTTCAGAGTGTCTAAACAGCAACTCGGCACCCGCCGTTTCATGGAAGACAGCTTCAGTCATTCTGTCATAGAACTGCGAAGATAGCGTTTGGCGCTGTTCGAGCGTAAGCTTTTCAGCAGATCGAACATAATATGCGACACCGCGTTCAATTCGATTTACCTGATTCAAGCCACAAATATGCGCAATATCGGTCGCTTTACTAGACCAGGGTGAAATTGTTCCAGGCCGTGGAACAACCAAAAACAAAACGCCTTCCGCTGCCTCAGAGGGCACACTTGGACCATAGGTAAGCAGCTTATTCAAGATATTGAGTTCGCTAGGATTTAAGTCCTGCGACACATCAATAAAGTGCATAAATTCTGCATACACAGATTCGATTTCTGGAATAACTGCTTGGATGGTTTCAAGTAGTTTATGACTTCTAAAAGGAGAGAGAGCTGGAGCGCCTCGAAGTTCCAACATAATAAAGGCGTACCTCATCGAAGGAGCGTTGAAATAATGGAGGCGGTATTCTACTCGAAACTGGCGCGTCTGTTAACCAAGAATTGTATCTGAAGGTATAATGGCCGTAGTAATTGTGAATCCGGGGACCGTGACGGAGCTCAAACGGGTACATTTTGAAACAATGTTTACCACCCTCCAGGTTGACTCAGAGACCAGTTACTGAAAAGATTATACATAAAATTAGTGACATAAAGGAACAGCTCAGCACCGCTGAAGCGAGGCACTCCTGCCCCGGAACAAGGGAATGCATGCAGTAGCAGTCTGGTGAT
>NZ_LWGJ01000448.1:0-1171 GCF_001635845.1 Oleiphilus sp. HI0132
CGATAGGAAATATCTTTATATAACAAAGGAGAATAGAGGTGACCTTAAAGAAAACGCAGCGCTCTGAAATAAAGCGAGCAGCAAAACGAGCCAGTTACCAACAGAGCGACTTATACCCCTTGATTGATGAGCTAAAACTGGCGCATATTTGCTTTGCGCCCGAAGGTAAACCTATGTCTATCCCGATGCTTTGCTGGCGTGTCGACAATGCGATTTATATCCATGGTAGTCGAGGCAGTCGCCTGGTTAAGCAACTCACGAGTGGGCTCGAAGCCTGTGTATCCTTCGCTGAATTAAATGCCTGGGTAATGGCGAAATCGGGCTTCCATCACAGTGCTAACTATCGTTCGGCTGTACTGTTTGGCTACTTTGAATTGGTGGAAGATGAACAGCAACAGCTTGCCGCATATGAGCACTTTGTTGAACAGCTCGAAACCGGCCGTTGGAAACAAATTCGCCAACCCAATGAAAAGGAACTTCAGGCAACATCACTACTCAGGATGGACATCGACGAAGGGGCAGTGAAACAAAGACAGGGCGGCCCAAATGATGACATTGAAGACTTGGTGCTTCCCGTTTGGGTGGGAGAGATTCCTATCATTAAAACATGGGGAGAGCGAGTGGAGTATTAAGGCAGGCTCGAAAAGCGCCTGCTTAAGGAGTCCGCCGGTGCGCACAGCGCACCGACCTTTATCGCAATTTTCTTGAGCTTTGTCATAATGATTGGCTTTGTCGGCCAAATCGAAGACTATGTCGTGTATCGGGAGTTTGGAAGCCAGGCTCTGGCGGGTCACGGAGTGCTAGGCTTGATAGCCATCGCATTATTCATCAGTGGTCATCGAATGCATAAAATGAAGTTAGTGATTAAGGCCAGATTAAGGCACAATCAGCGCGAAAACGAATTAAAAGATAAGCAACAACAGCCATAGGTAACCTTTATGAAGAAAATACTATTACCACTTTTGATAATTATACTAATCGCCGTCGCAGGTGTTGCTTACCTGGCCGGCTCACTCAATGACATCGTTAAAGAGCAGGTTGAAACGCATGGCAGCAAGGCTTTACAAAGCGCTGTTGTTGTAGAGGGTGTTGATATCAGGTTGATGGATGGTTTTGGTGAGTTGAGCGATTTCTCTGTCGCTAACCCTAATGGCTTTACCCCGACGTCAGC
>NZ_LWGJ01000449.1:0-961 GCF_001635845.1 Oleiphilus sp. HI0132
TTAGCACAACACCTGAACCCGTCATTGCTGTCACGGCAAGCGACAACTGACGACGAGTCCCTACTCGCCTCATCTCTTGATAAACAACCGCGCCCATCGCAATAATGATAATGCCCGAAGCACCGGTATAAGCAGTCGGGAATGCCATCAATGCGATAGCAACAAATGCAAGCAATTCAGGCGGCAGGTGCCAAGGTTTAAACACCTCAAACAATTTTGCACCAAGAAGCGTTTCTTTAAGCAGCATACCAACCAGAATATAAAGACCAATTGCTAAATGAAGATTAGTTAGCTGAAAGATTTGAGTAAAATAGATAGCAATACCTGGATAGTGCGACTCAACAATAAAAAACTGAAAGATCGCTGCTAACAGCATAATACTATGAATAGGTATCGCTATAAAGGCAAGCCAGGGTTTACCTCCAGGCTCAAGATCTGGCGATGGATTGAGTAACTGATATAGATTCAGACCGCATAAGCTAAAACACCCGAGCATAAGGATAATCATTAACTCAGGGTTGGTAACCTCAGTCCCCGATGCGTAAGAGCCTTGGTAAAACGCGACGGTAGACAACCCAAGACAGGCATTGGCAAACAACTGCCCTACATTCGAAACGTAGTGATCCATTCGACTATGAATCGACCTAAACGCAATATGATTACGCTTCCATGTTGTGATAAACGCAGACAGTGCCAGCAGCAATATCAAAGTAAGTTTTTGATTCTCAATAGCAAGCAAACTAACTTGAGCAAAGGTGTGCTCAAGATCTTTAAAAGTACGAACCCAAACATTCATTTGAGCTCGATAGGTCTGGGCATCAGCATGCTGCTTCTGGCATAGCCTGATTTGGCTAGCTAAGGAATTACGAGCTGAATCACGATCAAACTCAGTCGCAAATAAATCGAAGTCTTCATTTTCTGCAAGGTGCTCTTGTTCTAATTCATCCAACCTGGCTTCGAT
>NZ_LWGJ01000450.1:0-1074 GCF_001635845.1 Oleiphilus sp. HI0132
AAAGCGGGTGACGAAGGTAAGTTATTCGGTTCAATTGGTGTTCGCGATGTTGCGGATGCAGTAACGGCTGCTGGCGTTGAAGTTGCTAAATCAGAAGTTCGTCTTCCTGAAGGTGCGATTCGTAACGTTGGTGAGTTTGATGTTGCGATTCAATTGCACAGTGAAGTAACAGCGATCATTAAATTGATCATTGTTGCGGAATAAGCTTCTGAAATAAGTAGTCAGATAGCTTTGACTAAACATGGTAAGAAACGTTGCCATGGTAGAGTGATTTGAAAATATAAATTACTCTCTGATACGGCCCGAATATATATTATATTTCGGGCCGTATTCATTTATGCTCTACAAAACTAAGCATTGCACTTTTATGATCTATCAGAGGTGAGAGTCTTGTCAGTACTTGATCAGGATACACAGAAACTAAAAATACCTCCCCACTCAATCGAAGCGGAACAGTCAATACTGGGTGGCTTGATGCTGGACAACAGTAAGTGGGATGTAGTCGGTGACAAAGTCCTGGAAGAGGATTTCTATCGTCAAGATCATCGTTTGGTTTATCGAGTAATTGCTAAGTTAGCGACGGGTGGTAATGCTCTAGATGTAGTGACGGTTGCTGAAGAGCTTGAACAAATGGGCGAGCTCGAAAATGCTGGCGGTATGGTTTATCTGGGGCAGCTCGTCGAGCGCACGCCAAGCGCTTCTAACGTTAGGGCCTATGCAGAAATCGTTCATGAGCGAGCAGTACTTAGACGATTAATAAGTGCCTCGGGAGAAATTACAGACAGTGCTTTTAACCCCCAGGGGCGGACAACCTCAGAGCTTCTAGATGAGGCTGAAAGGAAGGTTTTCCAGATCGCTGAGAATAGTGGTGGGAAAGACAGTGAAGGGCCTCAATCAGTAAACCCTATCCTAACCAAGACGCTAGAACGTATTGATGAGCTGTTTAATGCCTCGGGTGGTATTACCGGTGTCACGACGGGTTTTAGAGACCTGGATGAGATGACCTCCGGTCTTCAGCCTTCGGACCTGGTTATCGTTGCGGCTCGACCTTCGATGGGGAAAACGGCCTTTGCA
>NZ_LWGJ01000451.1:0-758 GCF_001635845.1 Oleiphilus sp. HI0132
TGCAATTACTATTCGAACCTTCGAACATGAGAAACTGGCATTATTTGCACGACACTCCTCGGTGCCAGTCATTAACGCCCTTACAGATGACTTCCACCCCTGCCAATTACTTGCCGATATGCAAACCTATCACGAACATAGAGGCTCAATCGAAGGCAAAAAAGTCGTATGGGTCGGTGATGGTAATAATATGTGCCATTCTTTCATTAACGCTGCAGCACTACTTAACTTCGAGTTGGTCATCTCATCACCCGTCGGCTACGACCCAAATAACGAGTTGCTCAAAAAGAATCAAAAACATGCTCATATTGTACGAAACCCAATTGCCGCCGTCAAAAATGCCGACTTAGTTGTAACTGATGTCTGGGCATCAATGGGGCAAGAAGAAGAGCAAAAAGAGCGCATCAACAAGTTTAAAGACTATCAAGTTAGCCCGGAACTAATGAGCGTAGCGAACTCTGATGCCCTATTCATGCATTGCCTGCCTNCACATCGTGGAGAAGAAATTAGTCACGACATGCTGGATCACCCCAGCTCAGTCGTTTGGGATGAAGCAGAAAATAGATTACATTCTCAAAAGGCACTTCTTGAGTTTTTATTGTGTAATGCTTAAGTAAACATAAGAAAGGATTTAGTAGCACGTGTCTTCACCAACAAAGATGAGCAATATACTCGAAGTTAACGATGTACAGTGCAACTATGAAAACCTAATCGTCATTAAAGACCTTTCTTTTAAGCTGGTCAGAGGTGATATAGCT
>NZ_LWGJ01000452.1:0-1175 GCF_001635845.1 Oleiphilus sp. HI0132
AAGCTCGGCACTCAATGCTGCAACAACATCCTGTGCACTTACACCCAAGCCCTCTTCAGCGATAGGTGCCAACTTCTGATCTTTCTTACGCTTACGCTCTGAGTGGTAAGCCAAGCCTGTACCCGCTGGGATCAAACGGCCCACTACCACGTTCTCTTTCAAGCCACGTAAGTAGTCACGCTTACCTGTTACCGCACCTTCAGTCAGTACGCGCGTTGTTTCCTGGAACGATGCAGCAGAGATAAACGACTCAGTTGCAAGCGAAGCTTTGGTAATACCCAACAACTGACGCTCACACTGCGCAGGCATCTTGTCGTTCGAATCAGCCTCTTCATTAGCTTCCAAGAACTTCACATACTCAACCTGGTCACCCTTGATCAAGTCAGTATCACCAGACTGCGTAATCTCAACTTTACGCAACATCTGGCGCACGATAACTTCGATATGCTTATCGTTAATTACAACACCCTGCAAACGGTAAACGTCCTGCACTTCGTTAGTGATGTATTTAGATAGCTCCACAACACCCAGTAGGCGCAAAATATCGTGCGGGTTAGAAGGTCCATCCGAGATAACCTCACCCTTTTCTACTGTTTCGCCTTCGAATACGTTCAACTGGCGATACTTGTGAATCAATGCTTCATACGGCTCAGCACCATCTTTAGGCGTAATCACTAATCGCTTCTTGCCCTTAGTCTCTTTACCGAAACTAACAACACCAGAAATTTCAGCCAAGATAGAAGGCTCTTTAGGCTTACGCGCCTCGAACAAGTCAGCTACTCGCGGTAGACCACCTGTGATATCACGAGTCTTAGATGACTCTTGAGGAATACGAGCCAAGACGTCGCCTACTTCAACCATGTCGCCATCACGCATATTTAACAAAGCGTTAGCTGGCAAGAATACCTGAATCGGATTATCCGTACCTGGTAATAAGACAGGGTTACCATCTTCATCCACAAGCTGAACCATTGGACGAATATCTTTACCTGAAGATGGACGATCTTTCGGATCGATAATCTGGATATTGGATAGACCTGTTAACTCATCAGTTTGAGTCGTTACGGTAATACCCTCTTCCATTCCAACGAACTGAGCCTTACCACCATTTTCGGTAATGATTGGGTGCGTATGTGGATCCCACTTAGCAACCACACCACCCGCTTCGATCTTGT
>NZ_LWGJ01000453.1:0-792 GCF_001635845.1 Oleiphilus sp. HI0132
TCGTCAGCTGTTTTGACTACTTGCGCCGATGCTTCAACTGACCTTTCATATAATTTTAAATCAACTATTGGTTCAATTACACTAGAACTGGAGCCTTCGCTATTACTTACAGTACTCGCATTCACAATCTCTGTTGCAGCTTTCTGCATACCCTCTTGACCTTGCTGTAAGCCTTGAATACCGGTCTGTAAAACAGTATTTACATTCATGACAAGCACCTATACGAAGTAAAGAATTCAGCAAATATTGTGACTATTTTCTGCGAACACTCTAATACTAATTACTCGAGCAATTCAGACACTGCTCTCCTTATGTATGTTATTTAAGCAAATATCTGTATGTTTTTCAACCAGCCTGATCAAAGCCTTACAAATCTAGACAGTCCAGATTCACATATTTACAAAGCTCCTCAGGCTTACCGCTCTCGCTAAAAGGTAAGTGAGCAATAAGCGGTGCACCTAAAGCCGAGCTTAAAGTCGCTATATTTTCAGCTTCATAGCTCATTGTTTCTCTCGACAAACTATTCGCAACCCAACCAGCTATCTCCAAGCCATCTCTTCTGATTGCCTCTGCACTTAGCATCGCATGATTCAAACACCCCAAACGCAAACCAACAACTAGAATAACTTTATAGTTCAACTGTCGTGCCAAGTCAGCCATCGTTTCTCTTGGGCTAATCGGTACCCGCCACCCCCCTGCTCCTTCGATAAGTGCGAAATCCGGTTTCTTCATCAGCGCTCCACGACAGATACCCGTAATACGCGATGCACTTGGCGTTCGCTTTTCAAGCGC
>NZ_LWGJ01000454.1:0-815 GCF_001635845.1 Oleiphilus sp. HI0132
TGCTTGTGAAAAAACAGGTCGTGCAGCACGCTTGATCGAATTGGACCCTAAGTATGTGGATGTCATCGTCAGGCGCTGGCAGGACTATTCTGGCGAGCAGGCTATCCGTGAAAGCGATGAGCTTTCCTTTGATGAAGTTGCCCTATCAATGCAAACAGAAGCAGTTGCGAATTAAAGCTTAAATGTGTGCCATTCGCTTTGTTTAAAAAGGTACAGGTATTGGGCATCACAGGCTTTGGCCAGTGCAAATAGCTCTGATTCGCTTCGGGTAGTTCTTGGCTGGGTTTGCTCCCAGGCATCGCCACGATCACGGTGGTAAGCACAGACTGTTGCTCCCTGCACGTAGGAAATGTCGCCCAACGCAATCAGGCTTTCGGCGTGGGATTCACTATTGTGATATTGCCGCAGCGTTGGTCCAACACCATTAACTGAATCATAGCCATCGTGATGGCAATAAATTGATTGGAAATTGGTATTGTCTTTAGTCATCGCAATAAAGCAGCGGGTGCTCATTGATCACCTCCTTGCACACGATATCGGCGTTGTTGGCCATCATCTTTGTATGAGGTGATCGTCATACCCAATCGTTTTTTAACTGTGTTTGAAAAGACACCTCGAACGGTGTGCTTTTGCCAGCCAGTTTCAGTACAAATTTCTTCAATGCTGGCGCCTTCTGGGCGCTGCATTAGTGCGATCATACGTGATTGTTTAGTGCCTTCTCGCAGGGTGATGGTTTTGTTGGTTTCTGATTTTGAAGGTGCTTCTAAGCCTATGGCGTCAAAGCCATTTTCATTGATGGTGTAGCTATCGCCATT
>NZ_LWGJ01000455.1:0-839 GCF_001635845.1 Oleiphilus sp. HI0132
TAACAATACCGCCATGAACAAAGCAGTGACCGATGTCGCCCGAAAATATATTTCAGGCAAGAACAAAATATCGGAAGGCATGCTCAATCATATCGAAGTGGCCGTTCGCGCTTACGACCCATGTTTATCTTGTGCAACCCATGCGCTCGGCCAAATGCCGCTCAAGGTGGAGCTGTTTGATCATGAAAATAAACTGATCGACAGTAACAGCCAGTTTGTAGATGGCCAACACTAGATGAGCAAGATCTAGATGATTAAGAAGATACTCTTTATTGGCTACGGCAACCCTGGCAGACAAGATGATGGCCTCGGCCCGGCGCTTATTAAAGCACTCGAAGATGACTCAATACTTGCTGATAAAGTAAGCCTTTCTTCAAACTACCAACTCACCGTCGAAGACGCTTACGACATTACACAGTACGACACGGTGGTATTTGTAGACGCGAGTTTAGACTCTTCCCCACCCTTTTCGTTTAATGAAGCCAGCGCTAATGATCAACAAAGCCTGGGCAGCCATCAGCTTCAACCTGAGTCGGTTCTGCAATTGTGCCATACCTTATATGAGACAAAACCCGAAGCCTTTATTCTGGCAATTCGCGGCTACGAATTTGATGTCTTTGACGAGACACTGAGCCCGCGCGCCCAAGGCAATTTAGATAAAGCCCTCGCGTTCACTACCAAGTGGATTAGCGAGCATGCATGAGCTATCACTTGCGGAAAGTATGCGTGAACTCATTGAAGAACAAGCCGAAGCCGAGCACTTCAACTTGGTTGAAGCCGTTTATTTAGAGGTCGGTCAACTAAGCCATGTCGAGGCAGAAGCTATGCAGTTTTGTTTT
>NZ_LWGJ01000456.1:0-954 GCF_001635845.1 Oleiphilus sp. HI0132
CCCAGTTCCAATCTCTTATTAAACATCTTATCGAACGCGCTAATGACCCCTTGCTCGGGCTTCATACCAGCCAATTTGTTCAGCCAGGCTCCTATAGTGTGCTTGGCTATATCACTATGAGTTGCGCCACCATCGGTGAAGCCATGGATAAAATACAGCCCTATGAAAGACTTGTCGGGGATATGGGAACAACCAGCTTTAAAGATTTAGGGAACAGCATCTTGCAGTGCTGGCACTGTATTTACGACGACCCGATTGTCAGGCCTCATATGATCGATAACGTGTTGGCTTCGTGGACAAACTTTGCACGCTGGTTAGCAAACCAAAATGCCTCTGCTGAAAAGATACTAATCGGGCGCCCCGCTCCTTCTGCAAAGCTCCAAGAAGAATATACCCGCTTCTTCAATGCACCCGTTGAGTTTGAGGCTCAGCACAACGGTATTGTGCTAAATAAAGACCTACTGTCTATTTCACTTCGCCAACCCGATAACCTGCTACTCAAAACTCTTGAATCTCATGCTAGTGAGCAAATGACTCACCTTAGCCTGGCTAGTGAGAACTTTGCTGATAAAGTCAAAGCACTCATTCGACACCAATTGAATCTAGGCAGCGCAAGAAAAGAACTCATTGCGAATGAACTAAACATGACCGAACGAACACTGCAGAGAAAACTCGTCGCTGAAGACAGTTCTTATCAAACGCTGTTAAATGAAGTCAGACTAGACTTAGCGACCGAACTTCTGAAAAGCTCCGAAATAGGAATTCAAGATATTGCTTATAACCTGGGCTTTTCTGACGGGCGCTCATTTCATCGCAGCTTTAAAAGTTGGACCGGTATGACACCAGGGCAGTACCGAACAGAAAGTTCGCAATTGAAAAGCCTATAAAACCGACAGCTTGGCGAGTATTAGTCGGTACTCACCAGGCCAGCCTTGGCAACCACGACATTATCCT
>NZ_LWGJ01000457.1:0-14914 GCF_001635845.1 Oleiphilus sp. HI0132
AAGTTCCTTCAAGCTCTTTTCAGCAACTTTTGAAGGTAGTGGAACGTAACCGTCTTTTACCACAACCTCCTGACCTTGCTGAGACAATACTGACTTAACAAACTCTGCTTCAAGTGGAGACAAGTCTTTGTTAGGCGCTTTATTGATGTAAACGTATAGGAAGCGAGATAGTGGATATTTGCCTGTTACCGCGTTTGCTGAAGTCGCTTCAACAAATGGCTGGCTTGCTTTTTTGCTAAGTGGTAGTGCGCGAACAGATGCAGTCTTGTAACCGATACCTGAGTAACCGATACCGTTGATAGACTCAGATACGCCCTGAACAACTGATGCTGAACCTGGCTGCTCATTTACGTTGTTCTTGAAGTCACCTTTACATAGTGCTTTCTTTTTGAAGTAACCGTAAGTACCTGATACAGAGTTACGACCGAAAAGCTGAACAGTTTGGCCAGCCAAGTTACCAGTCACACCCAAGTCACCCCAAGTTTTTACTTCTTTGTCGAAGCCACACTTACGAGTAGATGAAAAAACCGCGTCGATCTGAGGAATAGTCAAACCTTTGATTGGGTTATCTTTGTTTACGAATACTGCTAATGCATCGATTGCAACTGGAACGGCTGTTGGCGCATAACCGTGACGCTTTTCGAATGCGCCGCGCTCTTTGTCTTTCATCATACGGCTCATTGGGCCAATGTTTGAGGTACCTTCAGTCAAAGCTGGAGGCGCAGTTGAAGAACCCGCTGCTTGAATCTGAATGTTTACATTTGGGTAGTTACGCTTAAAGTCTTCGGCCCAAAGTGTCATCAGGTTTGCCAAGGTATCAGAACCAACACTTGAAAGGTTGCCTGAAACGCCACTGGCTTTCTCGTATTTAGGAAGGTTTGGATCAACATCTGCGTGTGCAGTGCTCACAGCACCTAATGTACTGAGGGCTAAGATACTAACTATTTTCTTTATCATCTTGAGTGCTCCTAAGTGGCTTAATTGCCGAAAAATTTGTTTGCTTACTTTCTTGATGAGGCCACTATAAAGATGCAATGTTACAGTTATGTGACAGCTCCGTCTTGTTTGTCACATAAGTGTCATAAGAATGTAAAAAAACTGTTAGATCCCATATCTACGGGGCTTAGCGGGGAGTTGTTGTATTGCTTAGATAGCTAAATCTAAGAAAGTCGCTTCGGCATTGACCAATTTTTATGACAAAAAATGAAATATTCGGGGCCAGTTCAAGTTTTGGTCACATGTGTATGATTTTCACTGGCACTTTTCCGATCTTGGCTATACTGAAAGCAAGCCGCTTTATTAAAGGAAAGAGATCAAATGAATTCATCTGAATCGGGTTTGGGGCCTTCGGGTCGTCTGACTTTGCAAGTCATTGCGATGCCTCGTAATACCAATGTACATGGTGACATTTACGCTGGCTGGTTAATGGAACAGATGGATTTGGCCGCAGCGACCGCAGCGAGCCAGATATCTAAAGGCCGCTCAGCGACTGTTGCGATTGAAAGAGTAGAGTTTTTATCGCCAGTTTCTATCGGTGACCAAGTAAGTTGCTATACCGAGCTAATGGATACCGGGCGTAGTTCGATGAAAATTCGAGTAGAGGTTTTCGGAACCGATACACGAGGTAGTCAAACCCGTAAGATTACCGAAGCTGTTTTTATCTATGTGGCCATTGATGAAATGGGCGGTATCAGGGCGCTACCAAATAGCGATTAGGCGCTTGAAAGCCTAGTCCAATACAGTAAAGAAGCGATCTGCTGTTTCTTTACTGAATGTGCGTAGCTCTTTATCTTCGAATTCGACTGAAAAAGCATTTCCTGACTCTTCTTTTACCCAACCTAAGCCAAGTACTACATGCTTAACCGTATTTGCGAACCATATTGCACTGCTCGTTGAAGTATTTTCTGAAGCCATATCACTAGCGACCAAGGTGCACCGTAACTCTTCTGCATATTGCCTCGTAATACGACTTGGTTTGCCTAATGCGACTTCTATTTGCTTACTATCCAGAGCACTTCCCAACGCTGTGCTTTGCGGGATATTAAGCTCATGCTGGAAACGTGAAATTTGAGCTTTGCTGTTCGAAACATCTTCAGGAATAAGGAGGTGTAAGCATTCTTTGGCACGCGTCATTGCGACGTATAACAGACGCCTTTCACTTTCGAGCAAGGCTTTGCTTAGCATTTCATCTTTGTAGGTATAGGGCAGGGTTTTGTTGTTGAGACCGGGAATAATGACTTGTTTCCACTCGAGGCCTTTTGCGCGATGAATGGTCGATAGCTGGACCGTATCGGTTTTTTTAGTCTTATGGTTATGTTGCTCGGAGTCTTGTTGTAGCTTAATAAAAAGCTTGAGCGTATCTTCGAGGCTAAGCTTGTGTTGAGCTAGAAAGCGGGCAATTCCCTGAATTGAGGCGACTTTTTCCTCTGCATGATCGTGGCTCAGGCTAAGAGAACGAATCCCTTCATATAATTCAGTTTCATTAAAATAGCTTGCAAAGGTCGCGGCTAAGGGCTGCGGTTTGTTCTCTAGCGCATTCAGTGCTCTTGCCAGCCGTTCTAATTTTATAGCTTGTATACGCTTAATATCTTCAGGTATGGCTTCCTTGGTCAATTGTCCCCAATTGCTGTCATGCTGAGCAAGTGTATGACAAAAGGCCTTGATCTGTGTGTCGGGTAAACCCACATGTGGAAAATGAAACAGAAGGTCCAGTTTCAAAGCCCGTTGCTCAGTAGACATGGTTTTAAAGTGTCCACATGCCAACTCCAACAGTGCGCAAATACTTTGCGCTTCATTGGAGTGGAATACACCGGGGTAGCCATCCATATGGTAATTGATGCCGGCTTCTAACAACGCGAGCTCAATGCCCACCGTCTGACTCCAAACTCGCGTGAGAATTGCATACTGAGACAAATCCTGAGAAGGGGTGCCTGAGAGGATATCAATCACTGTCTTGGGGTCATCTTTAGACTTGTGTACTTCTACCCGGGTAGAGGGGTTTGACTCATGTGATTTGCAAAGCAGTGCTTGTCGCCCTGAGTTGTGGGAAATCAGGTGGTTCGCTAATAAAGAAACGCAATGCCCATAGCGGAATGAGTAGCTCAAATTGAGCTTCTGCGTCCCTGGAAACTGTTGGGAAAAGCCGTTAATGATGTATTCGGGTTTTGCGCCGCGGAACTCGTATATCGTCTGATCAGGGTCGCCAACGACGGTCACTTTGGCGCGGTCCCCTGCGATATAGCTTAACAGTGCGTGCTGAAGGTCGTTGGTGTCCTGGTATTCATCGACCAGCACAATATCCATCTTGTTGCTAACAAGCTTTTCTAAAGAGGGATTTTGCTGAATAGCGATCACGGTATCGTAAAGCATATCCGTGTAGCTGATTCTGGCGTTGTGTTTTCGCCAGCTTTCGAAGACATCAAACAATTGAGGAAGAAAGCCGAACTTATCGCTCAAATCAAGATCATAGAGGGTTTGTTGAGGTGACAGCAGGCCATTTTTAACGGATTCGATAAACTGGTGGCCTGCTTCAACGTAATCTTTCTTATTACGTTTGGCATCTTTAAGGGCTTCGGAATCAAGTATTTGATTTAGCATTCGCCAGATATGAAAGTCGATCTCCTTATCACTGAGGATTTGTTTATTAAATGGTCGCAGTTGCCCTTCTTGAATAAAACGTTGGTATAGCCGATAACCCATCGCATGAAAGGTTCGCACCTCGGGAAGGCGGCTATGGTGGTTACCGATCTGTCTTAGTTTGGCGGCAAAGTCGGTCTTTGCTGCTTTGTTGAACATTAGGATGAGAATTCGCCGTGCATCATGGCCCTGGCTCAATAGATATACTATCCGATGAGCTAGGGTCGTTGTTTTACCGCTGCCTGCGACAGCAGTGACCACATAATGAGCAAGGGGTGATTCTACAACCTTAATTTGCTCGGGGGTCAGGGTGATATCTTGGCTTGGATGCATGCAGTGAATACTTGTTAGCGGTGACTTATTTTGGTGGTAATTGATACAAATAAAGTGATTGCCAGGCAGTGCTTTACTGGGGCTTCAAATTACATGACAATGGCGCCTTGGTGTAGCGTAGAGTTAACTTAAGACTCTCTCTCAACTCAACAACTAAGAACTGACTATATGTACTATCGCTTAATGATACTATTCATTGCAGGGATGTTGATAGCATCGTGTAGTGTTATTTCCGGAAATGATGAGCAAACGGAAGCAATTCTAAGCCGTCTGGACCTCAGTCCTCAAAAGGTTCCTGCTAAAACGCCAATGATGCTTGCTGCCGAACGGGGTGATAGCAGTGCTTTAAAAAAGGCATTTTCTCAAGGTGGTAAATTGAATGCTATGGCACCCGAAGGAACGGCATTTTCCTTGGCTCTCAGTAATGGACATGCGTCGATAAGTCGTATCTTGTTGACGGCAGGGAGTCAGTGGCAGGAAGGGTTTTCATTGGGCGACTCTAGTGCGTTGATTGAAGCGGCAGATCAGGGCTTTGATCAGATCGTGAAAATGCTTATTGTAAGAGGTGTATCATTGGATCATCGAGATAAAGAGGGTTATACAGCTTTAGCAAAAGCAGCGATAAAGGGCCACCTAACGACGCTAAAAATACTCATTAATGCCGGTGCTCAAGTTGACGCATACCCTTTGGGGCGTTCGGTGCTTATGCATGTTGTAGAAGATAACAATATGTTGATTTCCCAGCAGCTAATAGCTGTTGGAGCGGACCTGAATTATCAGGATGATGACGGTGATACTGCTCTGAAAATTGCTCGACGAAAGGGCTTCTTTGATATTGATTTAATGCTTGTTCAGGCAGGCGCACGGCCATAGAGAAAAACAAATGAGCTCAAAAAGAAAGATAGCACTCGGACCTTTGCCCGAGCAGCGTGAAGACTATAGCCATTATGAAGAGAGTTTTGTTCGCTGGGACCGCATCGTAGGGTTTGGCTTGCTTGTGTTAGTCGTGCTGGTGTTGCTTATCAGTTTATCCACTGCCAACAAGGATGATGCACTTGATTTTGATGAGGCTGAGACACCACTAGATAGCAGTATCAAGGAGCCGAAGATAGCGGTCATAGAAAAAACAGACGATCCTGACTCTGTAAAGCAGGCTTCACCAAAGCCCGAAGTAACGGTGCCACCTTTGGGAGAGTTAAAGCCAGAGGAACTAGCGCAGCTTGTGAGTACACCCAAAGTTGTTGAAGAGCCTAAAGAAATTAAAGCCCCGGCACCTGAAGCTAAGCCTCTTGAGACAGACAGCGATGAAAGCGTTAACGCTCAGCCTGCAGTCAAAATTTCCGAGGCGAGCCCAGCTTCTGTCCTGATTATAAATAGCGCCATAAAAGAAGCTGTGCTGAGCCTAAGTATTAAGAATGATGTTCCAGGAGAACCCTTGCAGCATCGTGTCGTAATGCCTGAATCCGGGCTGATCAAAGTCATCCTGCATACTGAGATGCATGGCTTGCGAGGCGCTACACTCTATCATCACTGGTATCGTGAGGGGGTAAGGCAGGCAAAGGTGAGGATCCCGGTAAATGTTGCTAAACAGAAGTCCTACTCAAGTAAGTTTATTGATAAACATATGCTGGGTGCTTGGCAGGTGAAAGTGTTGGACGCTTCAGGTGAACTTTATATTCTTGCAGACTTTGAGGTTGTTAGCGCAAACTGATGGATATCTTGTTCGGCCTAAAAAAGCTGCTAGGTATGTCGTTAATGTCGGTACCGCTTATCTTGATCGGTTTACTGTTAGCAGGTTTTTTCTATCGAAAGCGTTATGTAAAGCTAGGCAGAATACTCAGTTTATTCAGTATTACTGCTTTATTTATTTTGAGCCTTTCACCGGTGACGGATGCTTTGATCAGGCCTCTTGAGTCACAGTATCCCGCCTACCAAGGCCAGCCCGTAGATTTTGTTTTAGTGTTAGGTGGCGGGCATTCAACAGCGAATGAGCGACCTTTAAGCAGTCTATTGAGCGGAACCTCATTAAGTCGGTTGACTGAAGGCTTGATGATTTACAGAGCAAATCCCGGGTCAAAGTTATTACTTTCTGGCTATCATGGGGATGATATTGAATCTCATGCTAAAGCGGCATCACGAGTGGCGATAGCCCTTGGAGTACCCGAGAGCGATATTTATTTGGCTGAAGAGGTAAAGGATACGGCAGAAGAGGCCAGGCATTGGGTTAAATTTATAAACGGTGCCAAATTTGCGTTAGTGACGTCAGCAATGCATATGCCCCGTTCTGTCTATTTGTTTAAGAAAGAAATCACTTTGCAGCAAGGCGAGACTAAGTCATTGCTTGCTTCGCCAACAAATTTCAGGTCATGTGAAGTGAATTGCTTAGGCTGGCGAAGCTGGATACCAAAGTCACGAAACCTGGCAAAAACCGATGCAGCGTGGCATGAGTACTTAGGCTATTTATGGGCGCGCTTAATAGCATAACGTTTGGAAAATTGATTTATGGGTTTAAAAGCGGGAAAAGTTTATCCTTCTAGCGAAGGGAAAGTTGGTGTATTAATCACTAACTTAGGTACGCCAGAGGCGCCAACAGCGAAGGCTTTGAGGCACTATTTGTCAGAATTTTTATCTGATCCCCGCGTTGTCGAAATTCCACGGCTAATTTGGATGTTTATCCTGCATGGTATCATTCTTAGAGTGCGGCCCAAGAAGTCGGCTCATGCCTATCAGACGGTATGGGCTGAGCGCGGTTCTCCGCTTAAATATCATACTGAAGATCAGCTTACAGCCTTGCGACAGGCTGTTAATTCAGGCGCAGAGAAGCCATCCATATTGTTCGATTATGCCATGCGGTATGGTGAGCCTTCTATTGCCAGCCGACTTGACCAACTGGCGTCACAACAATGCGATAAGCTTTTAGTGCTTCCTTTATATCCCCAGTATGCCAGTGCCACAGGTGGCTCAACATTTGATGCAGTCGCTAAAGATTATGTTTCCCGCCGCCAGATACCAAGCTTGCGTTTCGTGGCTAGCTACCATAATTACCCACCCTATATTGACGCGATTGTCGAGAGTATTCGTGAACATTGGAAACTGCACGGACAAGCCGAAAAGCTGCTTTTGTCTTATCATGGTTTGCCTAAATTTAGTCATGATAAAGGCGACCCTTACTATACCCAGTGTAATGAAACCAGTCAGTTGATTGCTGAGGCGCTTGAATTAAATGGTGATCAGTATATGACCGTTTTCCAATCACGCTTTGGCGCTGCAGAGTGGCTGCAGCCGTATACTGATGAAACGCTAAAATCCCTCGCGAAGCAGGGGACACGCTTTGTGCAGGTAATTTGTCCGGGTTTTTCTGCAGATTGTTTGGAAACTATCGAAGAAATTGGCGTAGAAAACAGGGACTATTTTCTTGAAGGTGGTGGCGAACGCTATGAATATATTCCGGCCTTAAATGCCAGTGAGGCGCATATCAAGGTGCTGGCAAGTTTAATAAATGAAAACGTGCAAGGTTGGTTGTAATGTGCAGGTCTTTGCAAGCGAGCTAAGGTAATAGGAGTTGATGATGAACTTTTTTAAAATTGCGGTGATGGCGGTATTATTGATTGCCGGTCATGCCCGTGCAGAAATAAGCGTTGAAGGTGAGTGGGTGCGCTTATTGCCGCCGATGGTTAAAACCACTGCAGCGTATATGACCCTAACCAGTTCCATCGACGATACGCTGGTTTCAGCTTCAAGCCCTCAGGCATCCATGGTTGAGTTACACCTTTCCTCAATGTCTAATGGGGTGATGTCTATGGATCATGTTGAAGAGATTGCGCTGTTGAAGGGACAGCCTTTAAAGCTTGCACCAGGTGGTTACCATCTGATGCTAATGGGCTTAAAGGCAAGCTTGAAGGAAGGTGATACTTTCCAGCTGCACTTACAGTTTGCCAAATCAGGTGAGCTAATTGTTAACGCTGAAGTTAAGCAATAAATAGCCTGTTTAGTAAAACATAAACGGCGTAAAGGCGACTAATAATAAGGTGGTCGACATCACCATTAGCGGTAACAAGATACGCTCATGGCGATAGTAAAAACTATCGCCTTCACTTAGTGCCAAATCAACCTCCTGACTACCAACCACTTGCCGTGTTAACAAATGGTTCAAAGAGACCGGTGGGCTCAGGTAACCCAACTCAAACGCTACCAGGCAGGTCATCCAAAAATGTATAGGGTTAATTCCATGCTCATAAGCTAGCGGTGCGACAAGCCCTGAGACCAAAATCAGAGCACCAAAAGGGTCCATCACCATGCCCACAAAAACCAGAAACAAGACTAAAACCAGCATGGTTAGATAAACTGACTCAAAGCCTTCGGGTATGGATAAACCACTACCGCTCCGTTCTAGAATGCCGCCAATCGTAAAAGAGCAAGCCATTAGCATCAGTAGCGCGCCAATTTGCACCGAAGAATTGCCAATAGCATTGTTAAACGCCGATACGATATTGGGGCTAACATTCAAGGTCTTATTTTGCTGCTCAAAGTCCCGGCTGAACTTACGTTCATAAATAATAAAGGCGAACATAATAACGGGGAGGATAATCGGGGCTGAAAATTCATCAAGATAGGCATTCAACAATACGGCGTAAATCAACATGCTGAGCGCAATAATGATGATATAAGGAAGCAGTGCTCGAAACTTTGTAATAGAAGGCTGAAATGCTTCGCTAAAAGGTGCGATGCTTAAAGGCCCACGTCGAGTCAGCATGGCAAACATAAAAAACACTGCAAGCGTTAGCATGAAAACCCGGCTTCCCCAATAAAACAAATCATCACTCAAGACTTCTTTGTTGAGAATGGCAATACCGATTACCAACAGGCAGGGCCTTAATACAACGCCTGAGCTTCCGGTCATTGCGGTGACCGCCAGTGCAAGCTGACGCCGAGTACCAACACGCCTCAACTCCTGATAAACCACAGCACCCATGGCAATAATGATAATACCTGAGGCCCCTGTATAAGCAGTTGGTACAGCCATTAATGCGATGGCGATGCAGGCCAGTATTTCAGGGGGAAAGTTCCAGGGTTTAAAGACATCAAAAAGCTTCGCGCCAAGCAAGGTCTCTTTAAGCAGCATTCCGACCCATATATAGAGAGCGATCGTCAGATGTAGATTAGTCAGTTGGAATATCTGAGTAAAGTACATGCTGATGCCAGGAGCATGCTCTTCGTTGACAAAAAAATGATACGCAGCTGCCAGAAGCATCCAGGTTTGAATGGGAACTGTAAGCACCATTCTAAAGGGAGAAGTGTTTTGTTTACTTAGGTGCCGGGTTTTAAAAAGCTTGATGAAACTCACTAGACTTAGCACGGCGCTACCGACAATAAGCGTAGCAAGGAGTTCGGGTGAACTAAGGCTTGCTCCAGCGTCTTCTGCGTCCTTATAAAATCGATAGCTGGAATAAAACAAGCTCAGTGCCGCGAGTGTTTGCGCAGCATAAGAAAAGTAGTGTTCATGCTTGTTTCGAATGCCTCTGAAGGCAATATGCTCATTGCGCCAGGTTGCGTAGGTGGCACATAGGAGTAGCAGGATGATCAGCATGGATTTTTGCTGGTTAATTGAAAATAAGCTGATTTGAGCGAAGGAAGCTTCGATGCTCGCGAAGGCTCTAACCCAAATGTCTGTTTGCGCCAGGTAGGTTTGTGCCGCTTGGTGTTTACTTTGGCAGACCTTAACTTGCTTTAGTAGAGAGCTACGTGCAGCATCGCGGTTAAACTCGTCAGCGAGCAGCTCAAAGTCCTGGTTCTCGGCATTGAATTCGCGCTCAAGTTCATCCAGTTGCAGCTCTATATCAGGCTTTGGGTTGCATTCAGGCTTAGGCTCTTCTCCACGTAGAATGAAGTAGTCATCCCACAGATAAATTCCTAGTTTGAGCATTTGTGCATTAATGTTTTCGCTGGTACCTGCTGTTACCGTGCCGAGTAAAAGTATCAGAACAGTCAGCGATAGACAGCGCTTGAGCCAGCGGCTTGCTACGTCCATAAGAATCGTTTTTGTTATTTTACGATTATGAAACTGGGGTGGCAGCTAATGCATTTCCGAACGGAGACCGTCACCCCAAATGAAATTATTCCTTATCTTTAGAAGTACACTCAGCCAAGTTGGGGTCGACTTTACAGCGAACTTTTCTGAACAAGGTTAACGCTTTTGCGTTGTATACATTTCTGTCCCGCAAGGCTAAACGGCTTTCACGAAATAGTTCATTCCACTCATCCTTAGCTTGATCTGAAATATTGATCCAATATTTCTCGGGGATAGTTTGCTCGCTCTGCTCAATTGATTTGATATCACTAAGGTATTTATTTGCCAGTAATGTGCGAGTCTTCTGGGCAAAGCCATCAGGAATCTTTTTCCAGCGAACGATTAGCTGCATAGTCACCTGGAGACTGGGCCAGTTAATGATGCCACCATTTGGTTCAAGGCCTTTATACATTTCCATAGGCTCATAAGCCAGACCAGGCGCACCCGTAATATCTACAGCATGGTTATTAAACTTCTGCAAAGCATTCATAATACTTGAGGACACGGGGGTTAAGCCGATCTTCTCAGCCAGGTAGCCTGTTTCAGGTGCATTGTCGAGCACTGTTACTTTCTTGCCAGCCAAATCTGAAGGTACGCTAATATCTCTGTCTTTTACGAATAGAAAAATGGCACCGATTGGCGATATGCCGATAACTTCGTATTCGCCCTTGCGCATAAGCTTTCCAGCTTTTGGGCTACTCAAGGTTTTAATGATCATACCTAAGTGTTTGTATGTGGGGATCGCGCCGACAGCATTGATAGAACCAGTAAAGTCATTATATTCTCGTGCGCGAATACCTGGCAGGTTCAACATATCACAAACACCGTTCTTGAACTCTTCAGAGGCAACACGGTCATCTGTATAAACTTTGAAAGAAAGGTCTACGCCCCAGCGTGTTGCATCGATTTTGAATTCCTTCATACGCTTGTGTACCGGGCCGTCATGACCCACGAAGTCAAATACACACATAGTAAGTGGAGATAGCTGGCTAGCGAAAGAGCTGTTAGAAATTGCTAAAAGGCTGAGTACTATCAAAGTCATCGGCAGACGGCGCTTGCTTGAGGAGATCATATTATTCACTGCTTTCTCTTATCTATCTGGAGTGTGTCAGGTAGAGCAGCCTAAGAAAATGATTAATAGTTCCCTTGGAACAAGGACCTGCAGGTTATACAGGGCCCTATATAATTTAGGCGTGCATCTTTAGAGATAAGAATCCTAACCGAAATAGGCCCTCTACGGAAAGGTAGGAAGTCTCAAAAGTATTATTTCGTGACTATTGGTCGATTTTGATAATCACTGAAATCGGGTGTTTCGCGCTGATAATTATTCATTAGTGGAGAATGGACGATAAAGTCAGCGGTGCTCTTGTTACACGCGACGGGAATATTCCAAAGCGTTGCCAGTCGGAGTAGCGCTTTAATATCCGGGTCATGAGACATGGGTTCGAGTGGATCCCAAAAAAAGATCAGCAAATCAATTTTGCCGTCAGCAATTAGTGCGCCTATTTGCTGGTCACCACCTAAAGGGCCGCTTTGAACACGGTTCACGCTTAGGCCTGTTTTTTCTTCGATGAGCTTACCGCTTGTTCCTGTCGTAGTGAACTGGCAGCTACTTAAAGCTTCGATATGCTGGTTTAGCCAAGCAACAAGGTCGCTTTTACGATTATCGTGAGCGATTAAAGCGATATTTTCAATTGGATTCATTCTGTGTCCCGAGTTGTCTCACTCATTATTATCATTCTTGGAAAGTGATAGAGAGGCCCTGGAAGCCAACGTAGGTTTTCAGGGCCGTCTTAAAATATAAGTCTAGCTAAGATTTTGCTTTGTATATAAATTACTTAAAAGCTATTGCAAATTTGTGACATTATTTGGCTGTATTGGCCCAGGATGGTGAATGCTTAGGCAAAAAAAAGCCCCGGAAAACCGAGGCATAACAAGTTACCACACTTGATTAAAACGAGCGATCAAGACTAATACTTGACGCTATAGGTTCAATATAACGTACTTGATAGCAATACCAGTTGACTCAGGTCAAGTAAGCCGGAAACCGGGTAGAGATAGCTTCGTGCTATGTAATAAGATGCTGTTGTGCCGCTGAAGTCTCATGACAAATATTGTCCCTTGAGCTAAGCTATGTGCATTACGCTGATAATACGATGGATTGTCGGATTAAGGTAAAACCTTGGTAAAAATAGAGAGAGAAATAATGATGAGAAAGCTAGTTACATCGGTTTTGGTAGCGGGTTCACTTGCAGTAAGTGGAAGTGTTGTAGCAGGTGATGCTGCTGCGGGTAAAGCTAAATCAGCAGTATGTGCAGCCTGTCATGGTGCTGCCGGTATTGCAGCTATTCCAACTTACCCTAATTTGGCAGGACAAAACGAAGCTTATTTGGTGAGCTCACTGAAAGCTTATAAAACCAAGCAGCGTAACGGTGGTATGGCGGCAATCATGCAGGGCCAGGCAGCTGCATTGAGTGACGCTGATATTGATAATTTAGCGGCTTACTACGCTTCTTTAAAATAGTCTTGTTTGTTCCTCAGGCCATTTAGTTAACTTGTAGGTAGCTGGGAAACCATACTCATCGGGTAGGGTAGTTCCTAAGGTGCCTACAAGTTCTTTCCCCTCCTTCATAGCTAGCATTTTTCTGCTTTATATTCATAGATTGTTCTCATCTACTCCTCTGTGTGCATTTTTGCTTAGTGATTGAACAAAATCAGGTTAGAATAAGTCTCGTTTTTAGAATGCCTTAAACCTGATTTGTTGTGAGATTTATATGAAATTTGTCGTCAAACTGTTTCCAGAAATTACCATTAAGAGCAAGCCAGTCAGGCAGCGCTTGGTAAAACAGCTTCGGCAAAATATCAGTGCTGTGTTAAAGAAAGAGTTTGAAGACGTCAAGGTTCAGGGTTTTTGGGATAAGATCGAAGTTAACCTGAATGACGATTCTCAAGAAAAAGCTGAGAACCTAGCGGCTACCCTTCAGCGTATTCCGGGTATTGCAAATATTCTTCGAGTGCAGCGCTATCAGATTGATAATATCGATGACAACTTTGACGAAATTGTAGAGCATACTCATCGTGCTCTGGGCGAGGAGCTTAAAGGCAAGCGCTTTGTTGTGCGTATTAAGCGTGCCGGTCAGCACTCTTTTACCTCCCATGAGTTAGAACGTTATGTAGGGGGCGGTTTACTGCGAGCAGGAGAGACTGCGGGTGTAGATCTACATAATCCTGAAGTGACGGTCATGCTGGAAGTCCGGGACTCGGATCTTTATATAATCGAACAACGCTATGAAGGCCTGGGCGGTTATCCGATAGGTGCACAGGACGACGTGTTGTCACTCATGTCTGGTGGTTTTGATTCGACAGTTGCCAGCTACTTAACCATGAAAAGAGGCTTGAAGACGCATTTCTGCTTTTTCAATCTGGGCGGAGCCGCGCATGAGATTGGTGTTAAACAGGTCGCTTTATATTTATGGGAGAAATACGGCGTTTCACATCGCGTGAAATTTGTTGCTGTGCCTTTTGAAGAGGTGGTTGCTGAGATACTAAAGAATGTACATCACTCGCAAATGGGCGTTATCCTCAAACGTATGATGTTGCGGGCAGCAGAAAAGGTTGCGGATCAGATGGGCATCGAGGCCCTGGTTATGGGGGATAGCGTTGCGCAGGTATCCAGTCAGACCTTGGCAAACATGAGTGTGATTAATAAAGTCACCGATACCTTGGTATTACGCCCGCTTATTACCATGGATAAACAAGATATTATCTCTTTGTCAGCAAAAATCGGTACAGAAGAATTTGCCAAGAATATGCCGGAATATTGTGGTGTGATCTCCGATCGCCCAACAACTCGTGCCAAGATGGAACGAATTCTGGAAGAAGAAGATAACTTTGACTTTGAAGTACTCGAGCGCGCAGTAGAACAGCGGGTGAGCACTAAAATCGATGAAGTGATGTCAAGAATCCAAACCATCGCTGAAGTTGATTTGGTGAATGTGCCTGAGGTTGATGATGTGATTATCGATATCCGCCACCCGGACGAAGTTGAAAAAAGTCCGCTTGTTTTGACGAATAATGAAATCAAGAACATTGCGTTTTATGAACTGATGTCCAAATTGGATCAACTTGAAGCTGATCAGCAGTATCTGCTTTACTGTGAAAAAGGTACGATGAGTCAGCTGCATGCCAGTCACTTAAAAGGCATGGGCTACGAAAAAATAGGGGTGTATGCTCCTTAATAAGCAATATGAATGAAGAGACAATATTATGAGCCTGAAACTGGGGCGGAGAGAACAAAAAAAAATAAATAACCGCAAGGCCATTCTAGAGGCTGGGCTTGAAGTGTTTTCGACGGTTGGTTATGAGCGAGCAACTATCAATGATATTGTCAGCGAAAGTGGCCTGTCTGTAGGTACTTTTTATAATCACTGCGGTGATAAAGACACGATCTTTTCTGAGCTGCTCACTGGCTTTTTAATGAAAGTGCGCACGACTTTGAGCCAGGCGCGTCAAAGTGCAACAACTTTGGAAGGCTTTATCAAAGGTGCTTTTCTCGCTTACAGTAAACTGATCTCTCAGTACCCCAAAATGCAGCTGATGATTTCAAAAAATGCCCCAGTGTTTAAGCAGGTGCTATCAGAAAAAGAAGAGCTTACCGAGATTATTGACGACTTGTCTCGTGATATGCAGCTTGCTGTTGAGGTGGGAATGGCGCCTAAGTTCCCTGTATCGATGATGACGTCTGCAATGATCGCTTCGAGCATTGACATTTTTTCTGTCAGTGATGATGAGTACTCAGCTAAAGAGAAGGCTGAGTTTCTAGGGAATTTATTTATAGGTGGAATTGAGCGAATGGCTTCAAAGTAATTGTCTGATATA
>NZ_LWGJ01000458.1:0-1019 GCF_001635845.1 Oleiphilus sp. HI0132
GAGGGCATTCGCCATCGTAGTACAATGTGTCGCGACGGATTGTTACTGCTGACTGTTCCAACTTACTCTTCTCGAATTCGTTACCAGTTATCAGTAAGGTCTACGAATACAAACTCGATATGGATCACTGTCAGCAGTAATGTGAGGATTGATTTGGAATTGCTTTTTAGGCGACAGCAGAGTCTAGGAGTCTTTAAAAGGCCGTTTCGATGGTGACTGACACGGGGGCATGGTCTGATGCTTCAGCGTCTACCTCATAGTTAGGGTTTTGCAGATGATCATCGTGCACGTCATAACTAACGACTTCCGCAATACTGCGTGGATTGTTAGCATCAAATTCCTTTGATAACAGCACATAATCTAAAACACTGCCCTTATTTGCAAAATAGTGTGTAGGGCTACGACGAGTTTCGATAGTTTTATCACTAATTTCAAAGGCATCGTAAAGTGTATGTTTTTCAACATTCAGCCTCTCCGCAGCAGAAAGGGATGAAACATATTTCGATCCAATTCTATCAATATGCCCGCCAGCCACCAGCAACTGCAAAGGCGTTGAGTCGATCGTATCATTTAGATCACCAAGCATAATGGTTGGCATATCTTCCTTCGCACTAGATTTCCAAAAGTCATTGTAGAGAAGAGCTGCTTCAGTTCCTCTCTGCATACTTGAAGCCCACCGACCATGCAGGTCGTCGTAAAGGAAATTACGAACTTGTTCATTGTCGGCTGTATCCACATAAAAGTGACGATCAAACTTCGACCTTTTAGACTTCAAGTGCGCCACATACACGGCAACCTTGGAGTAATCATCGATTTCAATAACGGCCCTGATCGGCTGACGACTAAAAACAAATTCTGAGTTGAGCCCCAAACTCTGAATCAAATATTGATCAACCGAAACTGCTTCACTAGATAGGATGGGGAATTTTGAAGCAATCGCGACAACGGGCATATCAAACAGATAGTCAGACTTCTTGTTGGGCTGTTCGACTGTTGCAAAATAGTCAAAGCCCGCTGAC
>NZ_LWGJ01000459.1:0-673 GCF_001635845.1 Oleiphilus sp. HI0132
TGCAAGATGCCCTATTTCTGGTGTAAACATCTACGGCTGTCCTTCTTCGACGGGTTTAGTATGAATGCCTTTTGGCGCGGTGCCACCAGACTTTTCTAAAGCGTCAGCAACTTCGGGCGGCATATAGTTCTCATCGTGCTTGGCTAGAACTTCATCGGCTATAAGAACATTGTTCTCATCGAGCCGGCCAAGCGCTACAATCCCCTGTCCTTCTCTAAAGAGGTCTGGCAGTATTCCTGTATAAGAAACCTCTACGTTTTCTTTATAATCGGTTAGCGCGAAGGTGGTGGCCAAACTATTTTCGCTACGTTTAACGCTTCCCTCTACAACCATGCCTCCAGCACGAATACGAGCGCCCTTTGGGGCCTCTCCTTGTGCGATTTGTGTTGGGTTATAAAATAGATTTATATTTTCCGTCAAAGCGTACATGGCCAGACCAATCACGGTCCCAAACCCAACGAGAAGAAAAATAATAAGTGTAAGGCGTTGTTTGCGCTTAGGGTGCATCAATTATTTCCACCTGAAATCAATACTGAAAGATTAGTAAAATAGTTAGCAAATCGTCTGCTAAGGCTCAGTCTGTGCGGTTTGTTTATTCTTGAGTTCCGTGCGTCGATATCTCTGAGAAAGCTCGCGAAGAATAGACTTTCGTTGCATTAGCGGTTGAACATAG
>NZ_LWGJ01000460.1:0-1243 GCF_001635845.1 Oleiphilus sp. HI0132
CGATTGAAGCCGCTATTCTCGCATCGGCTTTACATGCCTTGCTGGGTATTCCGCTATCGATCGGGTATTTCATTTGCGCTGTGGCGGTTATCCCTATTGTGATCCGGGGGATTACCACTATTTCGCGTTTTCAAGTCGGGACGCAAACTCTGTGGTTACTATTACAAATCGCGGCAATCGCTACCGTGATCATTGTCGAATATGATACTTTGCCTGCTTGGACAGACTATCAGCCAAAGGGCCTTAGTAATGCAGGTGAATTCAATTGGCTATTGTTCGGCGCCGCTGCTTCAGTATTTTTTGCCTTGGTTGCTCAGATTGGTGAGCAGGTAGACTATCTACGCTTTCTTCCTCCTAAGACTGAACAGAATAAGAAAAAGTGGTGGTTTTGGTTGGTCTTATCAGGGCCAGGCTGGATCTTTATCGGTTTGCTGAAAATGCTCTTTGGCTCCTTTATCGCTTATATTGCGATTACAGAAGGGGCTACTTATGTGGTCGCCAGCGACCCGACTTATATGTACGAACGTGTATTTAATTACCTGACTAACTCACCGTCAATGTCGCTTATTTTAGCTGCGGTTATGGTGATTATCTGCCAGATGAAGATCAACGTAACGAACGCTTATGCCGGGTCGATAGCTTGGTCTAACTTCTTCTCGCGGGCAACTCACAGCCACCCTGGGCGGGTTGTTTGGTTGGTCTTCAATGTGACAATTGCTTTGATTCTGATGGAGTTAGGTGTGCATGAGGCACTCGAAGCAATTTTGGGGGTTTTCGCTATTGTCGCAGTGAGTTGGCTAGGCTCGCTTACTGCAGACTTATTGATTAACAAACCACTTGGGCTCAGCCCCTCTTATATCGAGTTTAAGCGAGGTCACCTCTATGATGTTAACCCGGTTGGTACTGTTTCAATGGTGGCTGCCTGTATTCTTGGTTTAGCTGCATATCTTGGGGTGTTTGGCGAGACAAGTAAGAATCTTAGCCACTTTATTTCTTTGTTAGCCTGTTTCATCTTTGTGCCACTGATCGCTTATATTACCAAAGGAAAGTATTACTTAGCGCGACAGTCCCCAGAGCTTATTCCCATTATAGAGGAAGCGAAAACCAGAGCTTCGTCGGGTGCTGCACCGTCACCATACCCGTCTATTGGACCGACGCTTACCTGCGGCGTCTGTGACAATGACTTTGAAGTGGAGGACATGAGTTATTGTGGCGTTTATGCTCAGCCTATATGTTCGCTCTG
>NZ_LWGJ01000461.1:0-636 GCF_001635845.1 Oleiphilus sp. HI0132
AGTGCACTGCTGCAACGGGAAATGGCCCTGTTCCCAGACTGGTTGCTTGAGAAAAAGCTTGGTCTTGATTTGAGTGAAGACGAGAGGCAGCTTTTAAAGGCAAGCTTTCATGCTTTGGAAGAAAGTGCTTTGGCTCAACCACAAGTCGTTGTCCATCGTGACTATCATGCGCGAAATTTGATGGTGGTTGGTGAAGAGCTGGGAATAATCGATTTTCAGGATGCGGTGCAAGGTCCTAACACCTACGACCTGGTTTCCCTGCTTCGTGATTGTTACATCGTTTGGCCAAACGAGCAGCTTGAGTCTTGGTGCAGAGACTTTTACGACTTATTGAGTGATTCGGCTGAGCGACAAGCGAGCTTTGAACAGTTCAAACGAGATTTCGACTTAATGGGCATGCAGCGGCATCTGAAAGCGGCCGGTATTTTTGCTCGTCTATCCCTGCGAGATGGAAAGCATGGCTATTTGAATGATATTCCAAGAACGGTGCAGTATATCGTTAAAGTCAGTGCGGCTTACCCTGAGTTTCAGGAGCTGACTCACTTTCTTGAGCAGAGGGTATTGCCTGGGCTATCAGAAAAGCTGGGAGCTTCTTCATGAAAGCGATGATTCTTGCAGCAGGCCTTGGCAAGCGTA
>NZ_LWGJ01000462.1:0-612 GCF_001635845.1 Oleiphilus sp. HI0132
TCGTCTCCCAAGGCGTTAGCAAATCAGATAACGATACGGTACAAAAATCATGACCGAGCATGGCGCCGACACGGCTTGCGCCCGCTTGCATGGCAGAGATTCCAGGGACAACGTCTATCTCAACATCTAGCCATTCTGGATGATCTAAGGCCTCGCCTTGCGCTTGCTTTAAGAGTTGTTGATCCAACAATTCAAACACCAACGTTGCCATCGCATAAATGCCGATGTCGCCACTCGAAACCAAGGCGGTTGTTTTACCGCTAGCCGCGAGATCTAAGGCGAGTTTAGCTCGCCCGATCTCTTCCCCCAAAGGTAACTCGTGATGTGTTTTTCCATCACACACATCACCTAACAAGTCGAGATACAAACCGTACGCGACCAAATCTGAACTGGCTCCAATGGCGCTAAGCGCTTTCGGCGCCACAAGAGATCTATCACCAGGACCGGTGCCCACTACAAATAACTGACTCATGCTAATTTTGTTTCCTGCTCTTAATTCAAATGAACTATTTTTCCAATACGACCTAAGCACTATTACTTATCTGACGCTGTCTTAGTAAAGCTCCGTGCAATCGCGCACGTGGCTTTCTTTGTCTTTTGTTTCGATAAAAC
>NZ_LWGJ01000463.1:0-786 GCF_001635845.1 Oleiphilus sp. HI0132
CAATTGTCTCTACCAACACAAAACAGGCTGACTGCCCAGCCTCAAAGACTACCTTACCATCACCCTCTGCAATTGAACGATAATCAACATCAGGGCGAGCATACTCTATGTTCGAGGCGTTTCTTTCTCGCAGATCTGAGCTGTATTTGGATGTGGTTTTATAATAAGCAGTTGTCCGTTTTGAGACAGGTGCCTCTAATTCAACAAGGAAAGCTGCAGGGTAAACATGCACGCCGTCGACATCCCTACGGCCTAAACTTATGTCACCAACTTGGTTACAAACGAGGGTGTTACCAGCATTATAGGCCGTTACAAGATTATTAATGCTTGCGATAGAGGAAGCCCCCTCGTTGATAATCGAGCCTCCCGAGAAAGAAAGAGCGTTTGCAGCAACAGAGAAATCATATGTTTCAGAAGTTGAATTAATACCATCACTCAATTCAAGCCCGTATGTATAGTTTCTACCTACCAGAGTTTCCGGAGATGCTCCCTCTGGAAACTCTACTAAAGCCTCTAGCTTAAATGCAGGCTTTATTGCGTCATCATCATCAGCGGAAGAGCTAATGTTTTCGATGTACATATCAACAATATTCGTATCGATGTCGGTTACATCATCATTAATTTCAGGATGCTTAACATAGGCCATTTGATATGCACCAGACCCACCAGCAGCACCAAAAGTAAATGTAAATGGACTATCGTAGTATAGGGTTTGGGGTGGGAATCCAAGTATTTCGAGTGGTGGGCTGGATAGCTCGACAGCAGCTATTTGTGGTTCAGAGCTAT
>NZ_LWGJ01000464.1:0-936 GCF_001635845.1 Oleiphilus sp. HI0132
TAGAGTTTCGAAGAATGTTTTCTGGCGAGATGGATGAAAACAACGCATATCTCGATATTCAGTCTGGCTCAGGTGGTACCGAGGCTCAAGATTGGGCCAGCATGTTATTGCGTATGTTCTTACGGTGGGGGGAGAAGAAAGGTTTCAAGACTGAAATCATTGAACTCTCCGACGGTGAAGTTGCCGGCATCAAAAGTGCGACAATCCAATTTACCGGTGAATATGCATTTGGTTGGTTACGTACAGAGACAGGTGTCCATCGCTTGGTAAGAAAATCTCCTTTTGATTCAGGCAGCCGTCGCCATACTTCTTTTGCATCGGTGTTTGTATCACCGGAAATTGATGATAACGTCGATATTGAAATTAACCCGGCAGACCTGCGTATTGATACGTATCGCTCTAGTGGTGCGGGCGGCCAGCACGTTAATACAACCGATTCAGCAATACGTATTACTCATGAGCCAAGCGGTATTGTGGTCCAATGCCAGAACCAACGTTCACAGCATCAAAACAAAGATAAGGCTATGCAGCAGCTTCGAGCAAAGTTATATGAGCTAGAGATGATGAAGCGTAGCGAAGCGGCACAAGCATTGGAAGATACTAAGTCAGATATTGGTTGGGGAAGTCAAATCCGCTCCTATGTACTGGACTCTTCGCGGATCAAAGATCTGCGAACCAATGTTGAGACCAGTAACTGCAATAATGTCTTAGATGGCGACCTGGATCAGTTTATCGAAGCCAGTCTTAAGCAAGGCCTTTAATTTTTAGTTTGCTGCTATCGTCTTTGGTGGCAGCAATGGATAAGTAATTGGAAGAAAATATGTCGAACGAACAGAATACTACGAACACTGAAGACCAAAATAAGTTGATCACTGAGCGTAAGAACAAACTCAAGGAACTGCGTGATGGTTGTTCAGCAAATGGTCACCGTAATGA
>NZ_LWGJ01000465.1:0-631 GCF_001635845.1 Oleiphilus sp. HI0132
AGAACTTGGTGCCGTTAGCAATCGAGTCGAGAGTTCGATCGATAATATCGCCATATCCAAAGTTAATACGGCTGAAGCGAGGAGCCGAATCAGTGACACTGACTATGCTCAGGTGGCCTCAGACCTAGCTGCGAGCCAAATAAGAGATCAGGTACAGATCGCCGTACAAGGACAAGCGAATAGTCAACGTGGCGCTGTGTTACAGCTTTTATCCTAACTTTCAATCGCACTTGAGCTAAATCTGCGCTACACTCGCGCCCGAAATCTAGTGAGGGCTTCATCTATTAGTCACATTCTATAGATAGACTGCCATTCCATCTCACTGAAAGCTCCTTTATATCGTCTCACCAGTAAAGGAAAAATTACTAAGGAAGGTAAAATGAAACATATAAGTCGCGCGGTCGCGCTAGTTCTATTTAGCTTGATCACCATACAAGCTCATGCAAACCCAATAGTTACCGAAATCCCAGAACCAACGACACTATCATTGATAAGTATCGGTTTAATTGGTCTAGGTTTGGCACGTCGTAAAGTTAAAAGCACTGACAAAGCGGGAACTCAGTAGCCTTACATCAAGCTGGAATTCGACGCTATTCTACAGCCACGCTTTGTTTCTCTGCCTCTGCCGGCT
>NZ_LWGJ01000466.1:0-960 GCF_001635845.1 Oleiphilus sp. HI0132
TCACTGTGAAGCTTTGTCCGGCCACCTCGAAGCGAAGCGTGTCGTTAAGCTTTACACCTAATCTCCCTGCTAAACGCGATTCAATAGAAACTTGTTTGCTCGCCGCATCTGACTTTTTATCATTTATCCAAACACCTTCCAGTATTTTGTTTCCTTCGGGTAGTTGTTCACTCCATGTGAGCGCCAGATCTCTTTGAAGGGCCGGGTCTTCACTCAGTTTTTCATCATCATGAACATAGCGTTCGTTGATATGCGTTAATCGCCCTGGAACCATAGGAAAGAGCGGGTAGTTCTTGAAGCCGGTTTCTTCGAGTGCCGCTTTATAACTATCCGATTCATAGGCTTGTATATTCATAGCGAAGAAATTGGGCGCGTTCTCGGGTAAGCCGCGTTGCCAGTCATTTAGTAAATCATTTCTTACAACACTAATGACTAGCATGACCATCAATATCATCGCGAATGCCAAGATTTGAGTGCTGGCACTTTGATTGTTGCGCATGAGGTGTCGCCAGGCGAAACGCACATAAATATTGAAGCGTGCTGAAGGTGTGATTTTATCTAAAAGCTTAAGTATTCCTCGTAAACCAAATGAGAGCAGGATAAGGGTCACCAATCCGCCGACAATCACTGCGAGAGACATCTTTACATCGCCGGTAAACCATAAGCATAACGAGAGAATACATGCGAGCGCGATGCCGTAGATTAGTCTTCCGCTAATGCTCATCGGCTCAAGGTCACGGCGCAGGATTCTAAGTGGGGATACGCGACTTAGTTGAATCAGGTGAGGTAGCGCAAAGCCCAGTAGAGTAACCGGGGCCGTAATACTCGCAATAGCCCAAGCTGACCAAGGTGCGGTAGGCAAGTCATTGATAAATAGGATACTTAGCAAGGAAGAAAGTTGTTCCTGTATCAGGGTGCCAAGCATTAGGCCGATGAGCGTGGTGATGAAGGCGAGAATCA
>NZ_LWGJ01000467.1:0-1208 GCF_001635845.1 Oleiphilus sp. HI0132
CGCAAATGGCGGCGTTATATTCTTAAAGGAGAAAGGTGATTAATAAGTTTATTACAGTGCTAATTGCACTTTTTGTTGGTGGTTGTGCAACTCCACCAAGTAGATACAACCCTGATAATATTGGCATATTAGACTTAGCCTTCATTGATATGGAGAAGATTCCATTTATGAAGGTAAGGCACAGACCATCAGTGGTTTCAGTCGTAGATGAGAACGCAACAGAAGTTATCACTACAAACATGATGAAGTCTATGCATTTTAACGTGGGTTTGAAGGAAGGTAAGTATGTTGTAATGCTTAAATGCGATGATACCTATACTTATGGTTTTCCGGTTGTTCCAGTAGTTCTTGAAAAAGGTAAAAGATACCTCGCATATTGTCGCCGTATAGTTAAAGAAGGTGACTATATTGGTTTAGATGGTTTTATTCGTGAGAAATCTGAACCGCCTCCACCTTATCAGAAATGAATATAACCAGCGCCTCAAACGGACTCCGCAAAATGTGTCGCGCTTTTTGCTGTCGCAAAAAGGCACGCCAATTTCGCTCCTCCGTTTAGGCAAGCGTTAGGTGTAAATAGGGGTTACCAGATTGAACAAGTATCTCTAATTACTATTGGTTAGCCTCGTCAATAGCGGCCAAATTATTTTGGTTAGTTCTTCCAGTTATCTTCATTTCTATTAACTTGTTTATCCCGCTTCTAGCAGCATTAATTATTCTTGGTTGGTCGGCAATAATCATCACGGCATTTTTTAAGTGTCCGGAATGCGAACAAAGAGCTCTAGTTCATTCAGGTAAAGTGGTAAAATTGCTCACGAGCAAACGCAGCAAATTTAAAGTCTGGCTTGTCCCGAATGAATTCGCTTATAAGTATTTTTATTGCTGTAAGTGCGGTCATAAAATCGAGGCAAAAAGTGAATCAATCACCTAACCAGTTGCGCAATGATCGCCCCGGAAAAACACCCGGGGCTGGACTCGCTTTGCTGCGCGTCGCTCGCCCATTCGCAAGGCGTTATGTTTTTTGAGGGATTATGAACAAAGCTCTATTTGAAAAGTTACTTGGTGCGAGCATTATTCTAAATGCTCTTTATTGTCTTATATTTTCGCTCATCGATTCTTATCAATTGTTATCGCTCATAACTGGTGCCAGCGATAGAGAGATTAGTATTAGCCAAATGGCTACTATGTTGGCCATGCCTTACTTCCTTGCG
>NZ_LWGJ01000468.1:0-2191 GCF_001635845.1 Oleiphilus sp. HI0132
GGGCTATTAAAACAAAGAATGCGAAAACAAACCACTGAATTGCATAGCCAATGTGCATCCCGGACTTTGCTTGGAATTTAGGCCAGTCTCTCACGAAATCTGAATCGGGTTCGGGCGCAAGTCGCAAAATTAAAGGAAGAGCTTTATAGCTGCTTTGCTGCTGAAAAACTTCCATATCCATGTAATACCACAGCGGTGGCGTAGCAGAAATAGGGTGATCGATACTCCCAAGGATGACTGGCTTAGAGCGTGGTGGAGCGAGGATACCGCGTAAACTTAATTGCTCAGTTGGCGTCTTGAACTCAGGCAGTCCGTTTTGCTGTTTGGCCAGCCATCCGCGGTTCACCAAAATAACTTCATCTCGATTGCTGAGTAAAAAAGGGCTCAGTAGGTAGTAGCCTGGTTTGCCCTTGTGAACAATATTGTCTAATAAGAATTGCTCATTAACTAGGTAGTGGCCCGTCGCAAGGGCTTTGGAGGCCGATTTAAGATGATTGCTTTGTAGGTTTAAGTTTCTGGGAGGCAGCATGCTCAATTCTTCAAGCTCGGATTGGGTTTGCTGTTTCTCATCAGCTCGTTGCAATTGCCAAAGGCCCAAAGCACAAAAAACAAGCATCATTAGGATGCAAAACAAAGAGAGGAAAAACTTAGGCTGAAAAGAATAGGGCATATTTAATGGTCAGTCGCAGTTCATTGAGTATTATTTTTCTGTTACGCTGAAACTAGAACAAAGCCTATCAGAATAAGACTTAAAAAAAAGGTGACCTATGAGCTTTTATAAAATTCTAATACTAATTAACTTGTTGGCGGTTCTTGTCAGTCTTGGTGCGGGCGCTTTCTTTTTAGGTAAAGATGATAATCAGCATACACGAGTGCTCACTGCGCTGACTGTACGCATATCTTTATCTATATCATTGTTAGTGCTATTAATTGCTGGCTATTATCTGGGGCTGATCGCACCGAACCAGTTTTGAGGGGCTACTTTCTAACAGGCGCAAGTGAACGTAACCGTTCACTTGTATACAAGTTGGCTTGATCTATGAATCTGAACTTTTTGCTGAAAGGTGATCTAACTTTTCATGCAGAGAGCTTAGTGACTCTTCAACACTCTTTAGTTCAGATTCTTTTTCGCTTTCATCAAGAGAGTTTTCCAAGCGATGGTTGATTTCCGAAGTTAAGGTTCGACCATTCTGTTTCGCTTGTTCTTCAAGCTTTCTTCTAAGCTCTTTTTCCATTCTTAATGAAAAAGCTTTTAATCTGTGTCCGTATTCGTCGCTCATAATTACCACAATAATGAAATATTTATTTAATGGCTACTATTATGATGTTACGGCTGTTTCACTCAACGGATTCCGTTGGCTTTCCGAGGTCTGTTCAAACTAAAGCGAATAAGGATAGAATAAAAGATTGGAAAATAATTGAAAGGATAATTAATGCCGAATCCATATGTTGTTGTCGATGATTGCCCTGACGAGAGTTTCTTGGTCACTAGGATTATCGAACAGCACGAGCAGGAAGTTGATTTATGCATGCTGCAGAATGGTGCGCAGGCGATTGACGTACTGGGTGACCCTGGAAGTCGCACGCCAGATTTGGTTATTTTAGATAACAAGCTACCGTTCTTTACAGGTATTGATGTGATCAAGTCACTGATGAACCAGGCGCGTTTTCACTCTGTGCCGATTGTTTTGATTTCTGCAGGGTTTTCAAAAAATGAAATCAAAGAGGCCTACCGCATTGGTGCAAGGAGTTGCGTGCGGCAGGATCTGGATGTTACCAATTGGAACCGTCAATTAAGAAGTGTTCTGGCTTATTGGCTAACTATTAACGAAGTCTAGTAAGAGCGCCTAATGTAGGGCTTATTCTTAGCCCTACTTTATCAAAGGTTGCCCCTCATAGAAGTCAGTTAAACTCTCAAAATAGGCTGTCATTTTCTTAAGTACTTCATCATCCCAGCGCATTAAAAAGTTCACCATTAGGTAGAAATCGGGGTTTTGGCTGTATCTAGAGTAAACGTTTACGTAATTATCTTGATGCTTACGCTCTTTTTGGCCATCAAAAAGCCCCGTGCATAGGTATATCAGGTCGGTATCTAGAATTTCACACAGAGCAATCAGCTTATTAATGTCTGTTGGAACAGAATTTGTTTTAGTCGGGTTCTCCCAATCGATATAGACCCGTCGTGAAACGC
>NZ_LWGJ01000469.1:0-1093 GCF_001635845.1 Oleiphilus sp. HI0132
TATTAGCGAGTCTTAATTTCCCGACAGAGATTAATGAGGGAACATCAGGTCAGCTTCGTGCGACGGAAGATGGCATTACCTATAACAAAGAAGCGATTGTCCCTCCTCAGTGTTATACCAAACATGAAGCAAAGCACAATCCATGTATGGCTTGTNACCAGACACATCCTTTTGGCTCCAGCACAAACTATATGGCCGATGGCTTATTACAGGCAGAATATGCTTTCTCTGATGTTGGGGTGACCAATCATTGGAAGAACTTGTTTGAAGATAAGACTGAAAAGGTTGGTCAGATCTCAGATCAAGAGGTTATTGATTACATTAATACGGATAACTACACGCCTTTAATTGAGCAATTAGAAGCAAGTTCGGATTGGGAAGGCCCTATCCCAAAACTTGTAAATTTACAGCAAGGCGCAGATGCTTTTGACGACGAAGGCATTGCCAAAGACGGCAGCTACTGGGTCGCATTTAATTACAAACCTCAACCTAGCACCTTTTGGCCAACAAATGGCTCTACAGATGACGTAATGGTGCGCTTACCTGAAGAGTTCAGAGCGGCTGCCGAGAGTTGTACTAACGATACCAGTGCTTATTCACGAGATACTTATTTAGCTAACCTTGCGATTATGGAAGCGGCGATTAAAAACCTGGATTCAGTATCCTTGCCACAAGTTGATGAGCGCGTATTTTGTACCGACTTGAATAATGATAGTCACCTTGGTGTGATTTACGAAATCGATAGACCCGCTTTCTATGTGGGGCAAGCGTCTGATGTAGCGGTCGTACCAATGCTTTACCCTGAAGGTGTTCAATTCCTTCATACTGTTCGTTATGTAGGCGTGTCAGCTGATGGTGATATAGGTGTGTCACCACGAATGAAGGAAGTGCGTTACACGCGCAAATTCAAATTGTTTGATGAGCCTGATTTGATTTCCATGTATGGCAACGAGCGACAAGAAAAGATTGATGAAATATTGCCGAAGTATATCAATCGTGGTGATCATGGGCTTGATAACAGCTTTGGTTGGATGATTCTGGGCTTCATAGAAAATGCCGACGGTTCAATGCGTAGACAAAGCTATGAAGAACA
>NZ_LWGJ01000470.1:0-1154 GCF_001635845.1 Oleiphilus sp. HI0132
CCTGACGGAAAAAGCATGCGGAAGGCCTTTATCAGAACGCCTGTCGACTTCGCTCGCATCTCCTCACGCTTCAACCTGCGTCGCAAGCACCCTATTCTACATAAAATCAGAGCGCACAAAGGCACTGACTACGCCGCGGCGACCGGCACGCCAATCAAAGCTACTGGTGACGGCAAGGTTATTCATGCAGCCAGAAAAGGTGGTTACGGTAAAACTGTCATCATCCAACACGGACAAAGCATCACCACTCTTTATGCTCACATGAATGGCTACGCACGCGGCATCCGCTCGGGCAAGCGCGTTAAGCAAGGCCAAATCATTGGCTATGTCGGTAGCACAGGACGTTCAACAGGGCCCCATCTTCATTATGAATTTAGAGTTAACGGTGTCCACAAAAACTCTCTAAAGGTGAAACTGCCACACGCGAGCCCTATCCCTAAAAAGGAGCTTGCTCGCTTTAAGAAAGCAACACACTCACACTTGGCACAGCTCGAGACCTTTTCAGAAAGTTATCAAGTCGCCTCTAATCAGTAAGTACAGATAGAGTCCCTGATATGGCAGACAAACTATATATAGGCGTCATGTCTGGCACCAGCATGGACGGAATCGATACCGTCCTTGCCTCAATATCTGAAAACAAAACCACCGGCATTGAATCATTTAGCGCACCATTTTCAAGCTCGCTTAAGTCGAAACTTCAGTCATTGTCACTACCAGGCGACAATGAGATAGACCGCCTTGGCGAAGCCAGTGTCGAGCTAGGTGAAGCTATTGCGGAAACCGTGAACGATTTACTCAAGAAAGCCAACAAGAATAGTAGCGATGTTTGCGCCATCGGTTGTCACGGACAAACAATCAGACACCGCCCTGAGTCAAGCAAACCCTTTTCACTCCAGATAGGCGACCCAAGTACAATCGCCCACATCACTAATATCACGACGATTACCGATTTCAGAATGGCAGATATGGCCGCGAAGGGGCAAGGCGCACCATTAGTCCCCGCATTTCACCAAGCAGTATTTGGCGACTCAAACGAAACGAGAATCGTTGCCAATATTGGCGGCATCGCGAACATTTCAGTGCTCTCAAAAACAAAGAACAAGCTATCCGGCTACGACACAGGCCCCGGAAATATGCTTATGGACCTATGGATT
>NZ_LWGJ01000471.1:0-1138 GCF_001635845.1 Oleiphilus sp. HI0132
GCTGCAAATAAAGCCTATTTATTACATAAGATTGCAGTCATCTTTGCAGATGTTTTTGAGGAAAAGTATGACGTATTTGGTGAAGAAAGCTTCTTTCCAGATAGCTCTTCAACCTTTATATATGAGCAATTCGCTGACCAATTAGCGGGTAGTTCTGCAATTGATTCAACGATGATTGCTTCGGTATTTGATGCGGTTAATCAGCAAATTATTGACACTTATAATGACAATGAAGACGATGATTCAATTTCTAACCAAATAAGCGGTGCAGAAAGAACGGCAGCTTTAACCGATGTGGCGGATATTCTTGGCTTGGTTAATGCTGCGATCCCCTCAAGTCCGAGTGACCCAGATGCGGTCGACGCTGATAGTATTCGCGCTAGAATGATCGGTGTTGAAATGGTCGTGACTCAGATGATCAATGATGAGGATTCGTCTCTAATCGACGATGCTATTGATGAAGCGCTGGATGTTGGTGGTCCGCTATATGATGCAATTGGCGACGGGACAGACGTAGATTTTAGCACCTTAGTGGGTGTCGACTTCTCTGCTGGTACAATTGACTATGATGGTGTCAGTGTCACGGGCGGCGTGACGTTTGGCGACTTAGCAGGCAAGGAATTGTTTGTTGAATACAGTGATGACGAAGATAATGTTGAAGGTGCTGCGCTCATTTTGTTTGAAGAAGATGAGAACTTAACCGGTACTGGTGAGTTGAAGCTGTGTATTCGCTATTCTGAAGACGGCGCCTTTGACGGCCAGTTTTCGGATGAAGGTAATGACGGTAGTTTAGAAACGGATGGTGCATTATTCGATGCGGGAGAATGGACCGCTATTGATGATCGTCGTCTTATCCTTAATGTATTAGGTGGTTTTGACTTTACATTGATTAGTCGTGGTCAAGATAGTAGCCGAAACATTTTTAGCCTGTCCTATACCGGAGAGTCACGTACATGGGATACGGACCAGTCGTTAGAGGATATAGCGGTTGATGGTGATTCTGCTCAGATGAATTCTCACGAAGACTGTCAAGCTCGATTAAATAACTTATCGAATGATTTGTCTTAGTCCTGAATAGGCTCTAAGAGACTTAGTTCGGTTTAAGTATTTGAGCTGAACTGAAGGGAAAAGAAAAGCC
>NZ_LWGJ01000472.1:0-997 GCF_001635845.1 Oleiphilus sp. HI0132
CATCTTCACATTGGTAAAGCGCTCGAAGTCCAGTCACAACCCCTTTCTCACGCTTACTTTTGACTCGCGTGGAAGATCCATCATGAGCAGACCCAAAGCTGCCACGCATATAGGATAAAAGTGATCTATCAGAGCGATCGCCCTGAGCCGCAGCAACGTTAAAAGTCGCTTTTCCTGCAGGTAAAAGTAGAGCCATTAGCCCATCAATAAAGGTCGACTTTCCAGCACCGTTATCACCTGTCACCAAAGTGCCATCGGAATCGATAGAAGCAGTATGTAAGCCATGAAAAGAGCCCCAGTTGAAAACCGACAGCTCCGCTAGTCTTATTTGACCTTGAGCAAATAAGTCAGCTCGTGTTGTTGCAATATCATTCATTGACTTCACCAACCTCTTCCCCATTGTTATTAATAGGGCTTGCTTCAACCGAAGCATCCTCTGTTTGCTGCGCCAATAGTGTATACTCTGCCAACATAGATTCTAAAAAGCTGGCACTGACCACATAGCGAATAATCGGAGTTATTTCATATCGATCGTCGGCGCCGCGAATCGTTGACAACACTTTCCTTTTAACCATCTCCTTCACTCGAGCTAACAGCTTTTTGCGATCTTTAGATGCATGATCAGTAATAGGGAGGAAAGGGGTGAGATAGGATTCAAGACGTTCAATGTCTATCGTGATTTTTTGCTCTCCGGCCGACTCTCTGTCTTGATAATGCTTTCTCAGAACCAGCAATATCAGAGTGTCGTAAAGCGATAGTGTTCTCTTTGGTATTAATGTTGTCGATTCATCTAATTCAGGATCATCTTGATTTTCACTATTTCCTTCAGAACCGGGCTCGACATTAATGTCACTGATATCATTCTGATAATCGGCACTAGCGACAAACGCCACCCCCATTTTTTGATCAAGAACCAACCGCAAATATACTTCCGACAAGTGCTTTCGTATTGCAGATTCATGTCGACAAAGTAACTCAAAGAGTTTGGACTTTTGCG
>NZ_LWGJ01000473.1:0-831 GCF_001635845.1 Oleiphilus sp. HI0132
GGATGCCGTTGGAAACATCGCAACGACTGTCACTCGTAATGTAATCGTCCAAGACACAACTATCCCTAGCATTACACTAAGCGGAGCTTCGAGTATCACTCTGGAAAAAGGCGACACTTATATAGAAGAAGGAGCCACAGCCACCGATAATGTTGATGGTGATATTACGGCTAATATCATTATCTCAGGAAGCGTCACGAACGATACGGTTGGAAGCTATGTCCTAAACTACGACGTGTCAGACTCATCAGGCAATGCAGCAGTAGTCGTTTCTCGCACAATTAATGTTGTCGATACCACTGCACCGATTATTACGCTAATAGGCGCCAGCCCGTATAATCAAGAATTAAACACCCGGTTCACCGACCCTGGCGCTACTGCATCAGATGTTCCAGGCGAAGACTTAAGCAGCTCCATTGTCGTCAGCGGTTCTGTTGATTCAAGCATTGCTGGTACTTACACACTTTCTTATGACCTAAGCGATGCAGCAGGAAATATAGCGACAACAATATCTCGCGACGTAATCGTTGCCGATACCGGCGCGCCAACGATCACCCTTCTTGGAAGCAACCCTCTTGATCACGAGCTTGGAAATGCCTACACCGATCCAGGCGCTACTGCATCAGATGCAATCGACGGAGACTTAAGCAGCAGCATTGCCGTAGCTGGAGATACCGTCAACCCGAACCTAACAGGCACATGCAATGTCACATACGATGTTTCGGACTCAGTTGGCAACGCTGCACCTACCGAAATAAGAACAGTAAACGTAAACGACACAACACCTCCAACTCTCATTTTGTCTGGCGACTCAACAGTTCTGCATGAATT
>NZ_LWGJ01000474.1:0-705 GCF_001635845.1 Oleiphilus sp. HI0132
ACAAGCATGCGATTCATATCACTTTTTTTGTTTTCATTCTTAGTAAGTAGTCTTTGCCTGGCCCATGATCAAACGCATTCTGACTTACCCTTTATCGAAGTCAGCACGACAGCAAGCGCAAAGTCCTTGCCCGATCAAGCCATAATTAATATTACTTTCTCTGCAACAAAGTTTGAAGCAGAAAAAGCGAGAAGAGCCGTCGACAAGCTGGTCCGCCCTTTCCTGTCAAAACTAGAAGAATACGATATTCAAGAGAACTCCCTCGACACAAGCAATACACAATTACACCCACAATACGAATACCGAAATAACCAGCGAGATTTCAAAGGTAATCAAATTACGCGCAAAATTGAGTTTAAACTAAATGATCTTGCGCAACTCCAGGCTCTTATCCAAGACATCACCCGCACAGAAGCATCTCATCTAGGGAGTATAAGATTCACACTTAAGAACAAACAGAAGCTAAAACGCAAAGCCTTAAACAAAGCAATTAATAAAGCAAAAAATAAAGCAGCTACCATTGCCCAAGGCTTCGAAGTAAGCTTGGGGAAAATTTTAAATGTAAAGCATGTTAGCAACGAAGCAAGACCAGCCCCACAAATGCGCGCCATGGCAATGAGTGCTGAAATGAGCGACAGCCAAAGTAATACCTACCAGCAAAAAGAAATTGAATACAATGCGACCATTAGCGCAGTATTTTCAATC
>NZ_LWGJ01000475.1:0-1183 GCF_001635845.1 Oleiphilus sp. HI0132
GATGTGACGGTAGTCGACCCGATAATGTTAGAAAACGGTTGGGAAGTTACCGACCCGCTGTACGGTTTTCAATACGCTTACCAGCTTTACATGCGCGCTGATAGCCAATACGAGGGGCGGGTTACGGTACCGGTTTTATGGGATAAACAGACCCAAACGATTGTCAGTAATGAGTCGTCTGAAATTATTCGCATGTTTAACTCAGCCTTTAATCACCTAACTGGCAATACTGATGACTATTATCCAGAGGGCTTGCGTGAGTCGATTGATATGATTAACGAGCGAATTTATGACTGCATTAATAACGGTGTTTATCGTGCAGGTTTTGCGACGACGCAAGAAGCCTATGAAGACGCTTACCATCAATTATTTGATGCCCTAGATTGGGTAGAAGGCGTACTGTCTAAGCAGCGTTATCTGTGTGGATCAACACTAACCGAAGCTGACTGGCGTCTATTTACGACACTGATTCGATTCGACGCTGTTTATTTTGGACACTTTAAAACCAATAGACAACTGATAGCGAGTTACCCCGCGATGAGTTCTTATGTTCGCGAGCTGTATCAAGTGCCAGGGGTGGCCCAGACAGTGAATTTTGAGCATATCAAAACCCACTATTACGCCAGTCACCTTACGATCAATCCGACGGGGGTCATTCCTTTAGGGCCTGAACAAGATTTCGATTTACCCCATGATCGAGACCAGTTGGAAAAAGCTAACTAACGATCTCAGTCACTATTTTCATCAAAAGTAAGGAGTTGTCATGCTTTATTATCGAGCTGCTGACGAACGAGGTAAGGCCAACTTTTCTTGGTTAAATAGCCAACATAGCTTTTCGTTTGGTCACTATTACGACGCCGATCACATGGGAGTTTCGGTACTGAGAGTCATCAATGATGATGAGGTTTCCCCCGGTGCGGGTTTTGATAATCATGGTCATCGAGATATGGAAATTATTTCTTATATATTGGAGGGGGCTATCGAGCACAGAGATAGCACAGGAAATCACTTTATAGTGCCTGAGGGAGAGGTTCAGCGTATGAGCGCAGGGTCAGGGATTATGCACTCTGAATTTAACGCATCTAAAACCGAAGCATTGAAGTTTTTGCAAATTTGGATCAGTCCAAATGTAAAACTCATTGAACCTAGTTACGAGCAAATGCCCATCTTACAGTCTTCGACA
>NZ_LWGJ01000476.1:0-836 GCF_001635845.1 Oleiphilus sp. HI0132
AAGTCAATATTAATGGCATGACAACCAAAGGGGATAAGATTCTAGACGTCCCCCTTGCTAAAATCGGTGGCAAAGGCTTATTTGTAAAAGAGCTTGAAGCATCAATGCTAGAAGGCATTTCAGATATCGCCGTCCACTCAATGAAAGATGTCCCTATGGAGTTCCCCGAAGGTCTTGAGCTAGCCGTTATTTGTGAGCGGGAAAACCCCTTCGATGCTTTCGTTAGTAATCAATACGACTCGATCGATCAACTTCCAGAAGGTGCAATTGTTGGCACCTCAAGCCTACGCAGGCATAGCCAACTGGCCGCCTCTCGCCCAGACCTAGATATTCGCCCTTTAAGAGGCAATGTTAATACTCGTCTGGCAAAGCTCGATGCAGGCGAGTATGACGCCATTATTCTTGCAGCCTCTGGACTCAAAAGACTTGAATTCAATGAACGCATCAAAAGCGTCATATCGGCTGAGCAATCACTTCCAGCTGTTGGCCAAGGCGCTCTAGGCATTGAGTGCAGAAGCAAGGATGAGGATATTAAAAAATTATTGGCGCCCCTCATTCACCCAGAAAGCGAGTTCTGCGTAAAAGCTGAACGCGCAATGAATCACCGGCTCCATGGTGGCTGTCAGGTTCCAATCGCCGGATATGCAACCTTAGAAAGCGAGACACTGACACTCACCGGCTTAGTTGCCTCAGAAGATGGCGCAACCATCCTTAAAACAAGCTTAAGCGGCCCACAAGCTCAATGTGAAGAGCTGGGTGTTGCCGTAGCGGAAGCTCTGCTTGAAATGGGTGCAGGCCCTTTACTAGAAGCTGTCTATAACAAAGCTCAAGTTTAA
>NZ_LWGJ01000477.1:0-678 GCF_001635845.1 Oleiphilus sp. HI0132
TGATGAAGAAGAGCAGAGTCTGGGGAATTTGGCGGAAAGAGCATTTAGTGCCTTAGGCTGTTCTGGCTGGGGGCGTGTCGATGTAATGCGCGATAGCAAAGGGCGCTTTTGGTTGTTAGAAGTTAACACCATACCAGGAATGACCAGCNATAGTCTGGTTCCTATGGCCGCGAAAGCTTCAGGTTTAGAGTTTGATGATTTGCTACTGGAAATACTGAAGTCAGCAGTGACAAACAAGCGCTTAAGCAAGAACAATAATAATGATAAAGGGGATAGTTAGATGGCACATAATGCTGCAATTCATGTAATGGGGCAGGGCGCTCAGTTGGCAGAAGGAAACGCTGTACGTGAAGAGACTGTTTTGGTGCTCAAGCGTGTTCTAACTGTGACGCTAATTTGTTTAGCGCTACTTGTATTACTGACTAAAAGAGACAGTCTGATACAAGTAGTTGACCACCCTATCTCATCGATCAAGGTAACAGGCGCGTTTTCTTATCTGAACGAAAGTGAAGTGACACAAGCGTTGAGTGGTTTAGTCGGCGCCGGATTTATAGCGACTGACTTAAAAGACGTTCAAACACGAGTAGAGGGCTTGGCCTGGGTTAACAGTGCGACTGTGAGTAGAGTCTGGCCGGGCGAAATCAAGCTGCTAATAAATGAACAAGTTGCGGTGAGTCA
>NZ_LWGJ01000478.1:0-900 GCF_001635845.1 Oleiphilus sp. HI0132
GGTGCGATGGTATTGAATAAGGCTTGCTTATGATGGGGATGCCCAGCGACGAATTAGGTTGTGATAAAGGCCGCTTAAGGTCGTGACTTGATTATGGTCAGAGCCAAGTTCCGCGCTTAGGTTTTGAATGCTTTGGTCGAGTTCATAAAGCGTTTGTCTTTGGCTATCTTCACGCACCATGCTTTGCGTCCAGAAGAACGATGCTAGGCGTTGCCCTCTTGTGACGGGGCTAACCTGATGCAAACTGGTGGAAGGGTAGAGCACCATATCCCCCGCTTCTAATTTGACACTTTGTATGCCGTACTGAGTATGAATTTGGAGCTCGCCACCTTCATATTCTTCTGGCGAATTCAGAAATAAAGTGGATGAAACATCGGTGCGCATTGTTTGAGCGGTGCCCGGTATTTGCATCAGGGAACCATCGATATGATTGCCGTAGGTTTCGCCTTCTCCGTAGCAATTAAATTTTGGCGGGAAGATTTTGTCAGGCAGTGCCGCAGAGATAAAAACAGGATGTTGAGATATCTTGCGCAGAATTTCACGGCCCAGTTGTTGAGCGGTGTCGCCCAGGTCATCGAGTTGACGATTGTGTTTGACGTGAATAGCGATGCCACCGGCGGTTTGGCTGCCATCACGCCACGAGGATTTATCCAGGGCACTTCGGAATTGCTTCACTTCTTCGCTTGATAACACTTTGGGTATGACGATTAGCATAAAGGAGTCCCCAGCTTTCTAAGGTTTGCATGACGAATTTCTTGGATTGTACGACAGCCCGTCATCGCCATGGTGTATTCAAGCTCCTCTTTGAGTAGCTTGATCAGGTGAGCGACACCTAAGGCACCGGCAATGCTTAAGGCATAGACTTGCAAACGTCCAATCAGAACGGCATCAGCGCCTAGG
>NZ_LWGJ01000479.1:0-611 GCF_001635845.1 Oleiphilus sp. HI0132
GTTGGAGCATTCCCTATCAATACAACGCTGTCTTTCAAGAAGGGTGTCCAAGAACTTAAGGCAGCCATCGACCTTGTTTCGCCTAGTTGTTTAGCCTGTTGAATGGTGTCGTTATCGTTCAAAAAACACAGGGGCTCTCGTTCAATCATGCGCTTAGTAACGCCTTGCTTGACCATCTCCACATCGCACAAAATTGGCTTATTCTGACCCAAGGACGCTCTGCCTTTTTCGCAAGCACCTGCGCTAAACAGAATCTTATCCGTCAGCTCGGGCATACCTAAGCTATGTACGACACGCATCACGACCTGTTGTTGTTCTTTATCGAAACAACTCAAGTTGCTTAGCTGGCGAATCAGCTCAAAGCTTTGTCGCTCAATCGCTTTCGGGTCCAATTCGTAATCAAATGGCATCTCGGTTTCCTATACGTTTTTTTCGCTATTGTTTTGCTCAGTATCTTGATCCTCAAGGGTGAGAGAATCAGACAGCGAACTTTCGACGTGATGTAGGCAGTCATCAAGGTCACTGAACAAATGCTTGACTGGCGATATGTTTGGGCGCGTCAACATCACCACCTGAACCCCGAACTCTCGTGCGGCTACCAATTTCGCTTG
>NZ_LWGJ01000480.1:0-728 GCF_001635845.1 Oleiphilus sp. HI0132
ATTCAACTCCCTGTGGGTGATGTCTCTGAAGAAAAAACAAAGAAAGGGCTGTTTGCTTTCCTTCATAAAGATCAGTCAGTCTCGCATAAAGAACTGTACCAGTTCTTACCGGCTGCTATTGAAGTAGAACAAACCCCAGCCTCATCAGCCGGCAGAGCCATTATCTGGGCAATCGTAATACTATTCACTATTGCCTGTGTGTGGGCTTACTTTGGCAAGATTGATATTGTTGCGGTTGCGCAAGGTAAAGTGATTCCAAGCGAACACATCAAACATATTCAGCCCTTAGAAGCGGGAAAGATCAAAGCGATTCACGTCAGAGAAGGGCAAAGCGTCAAACAAGGTGAGCCGCTCATAACGCTAGACAGCACGCAAACACAGGCCGATGTAGATCGTTTAGCACACGAGATTGCCGAACTATCAATGAATATTGAAAGGCTATCGCACTTCGATCATTGGCTGAGTTTAGTTTTAAAGGGAGTAGGTTCGCAGGCTTTGGCCCCGTTAAAATCGACGAGCCACCAAAACCTTCTCGTACAACAGAAAACCGAACTTAACGCCAAGCTCTCATCCCTGGAAGTTGAAAGACAAAAGCTCCAAGCAGAACAACAAATGGTAGAAGCGGAAGCAACAAAAAAAGAAAGGGTCATTCCCGTACTGGCCGAACGAGTCGATGCCCTCGAACAACTCCACCGAAAAGACTACGGCTCAAAGCTTCCTTACCTAGA
>NZ_LWGJ01000481.1:0-638 GCF_001635845.1 Oleiphilus sp. HI0132
TAACGGTAATCTCTCCCTTATCACGACACATAACCTTATCTTTTATCAGAGAGAAAGTTTCGTAAGAAACCAGGATTTCGCCTGGCTCTGATAGTGCTTCCAAGCGAGAAGCCAAGTTAACTTCCTTGCCGATAATGGTGTAGTCCATGCGGTTTTCAGCGCCAAAATTTCCTACAGTGCTGAAGCCCGTACTGATCCCAATTCGAATTTGTAGTGGCGTCTTGATTCCTTGGCTCTTCCACTTTTGACGCAGTATCTTCATGTGCTTACGCATCTCAATTGCCATGGAAACACAAGCCATCGTATCTTCTTTAGCGCCACGACTGGTTGGGTCACCAAAGAAAATCATAATACTGTCGCCAATAAACTTATCGATTGTGCCGCCGTATTTTAAGGCGATTTGCGACATTTCGTTGAAGTAGTTGTTCAGCAGCTCGGTCAAACCTTCGGGTTCCATTTCTTCCGACAGCTCTGTAAAACCTTTGATGTCAGAGAAGAAGATAGATAGACGCTTGCGCTGTGTTTCCAGGCGCACGTCACGTTCGCCGGTAAAAATTGACTGCCAGACTTGTGGAGATAGGTATTTAGCAAGCTTGTGAGAAAGCGATATAGACTGCTCTCTTTGTGTCTGAATCTGG
>NZ_LWGJ01000482.1:0-1462 GCF_001635845.1 Oleiphilus sp. HI0132
TTTTCGCTTAACCAGGCGCGCTATCAGGGGTCAAATATTCTTATTGCACGTCAAAACTTTGGTTGTGGTTCATCTCGTGAACATGCGCCTTGGGCGCTTGATGATTATGGCTTTCGTGCTGTTATCGCGCCGAGCTTTGCGGATATTTTCTTCAACAACTGCTTCAAGAACGGTATTTTACCGATCGTTCTGAGTGAAGAAGATGTTGACGTAATCTTCAACGAATTATTCGCAAACGAAGGTTATGAACTAAGTATTGATTTAGAGCAACAAACCGTGACTTCACCGAGTGGTAAAGTATACAGCTTCGAAGTCGATGACTTCCGTAAGCACTGTTTGTTAAACGGTTTGGATGATATTGGCGTAACGCTAGAAAACGTCGAAGCAATCAAGGCTTATGAAGAGAAAAGAAAAGCTGAAGCACCTTGGTTATTTGTAGATTTTGAGCGATAAAACAGACTTATTGGATTATTTAAAAGAGTTTTCAAGATGAAAAAATTAGGACTTGTTGGTTGGCGAGGCATGGTAGGCTCCGTGCTAATGCAGCGCATGAAAGAAGAAAACGACTTCTCATTGGTTGAGCCTATTTTCTTCACAACCTCACAGGCTGGCCAAGATGCGCCAGATGTTGGTCAAAGTGAGAAAAAGCTTAAGAGCGCAACCGACATTGCTGAATTATCAGCAATGGATGTCATCATTACTTGTCAGGGTGGTGATTATACCAAAGAGGTATTTCAGCCACTGAGAGACTCAGGCTGGGACGGCTACTGGATTGACGCAGCTTCTGCGCTTCGTATGGATGATCAAGCGATTATCGTGCTCGATCCTGTTAACCGTGACGTGATCGATAAAGGCCTGGCATCAGGCGTTAAGAACTACGTTGGCGGAAACTGTACGGTCAGCTTAATGCTGATTGCGCTAGGTGGTTTGTTTGCTGAAGACTTGATTGAGTGGGTTTCACCCATGACTTATCAAGCAGCTTCAGGTTCTGGTGCCAAGCATATGCGTGAACTAATCTCGCAGATGGGTGATATTCATAATACTGTAATTAATCCACTATCAGACCCTGCAAGCGCAATCCTTGATATCGACAAAGCGGTCGCTGAAAGGCTGCGTTCTGATGAGTTTCCAAAAGACCAATTCGGTGTGCCGCTTGCGGGTAGCCTGATTCCTTGGATCGATACCCAGCTACCTTCAGGGCAAAGCAGGGAGGAGTGGAAAGCTGGCGCCGAGACAAACAAAATACTAGGCATTGAAGACACACCGATCCCTATTGACGGCCTGTGCGTGCGTATTGGCGCAATGCGTTGTCATAGCCAGGCCTTAACGATCAAGCTGAAGAAAGATATTTCAGTGGAAGAGATTGAGCAAAAATTAGCGAAGGCGAACGACTGGGTTAAGGTTATTCCGAATGATCGTGAGCAAACGATTAATGAGCTTACACCTACTGAAGTAACTGGTA
>NZ_LWGJ01000483.1:0-853 GCF_001635845.1 Oleiphilus sp. HI0132
GAGCCCAATGAAAAAATGGTTAATATAGTAGGACATTATGAAAGCATTAGTAATTGTTGCACACGGCTCACGACGAGCGTCCTCCAATGATGAAGTACGGGAGCTTTCCCGTAGCGTTCAGAATAAGGTCGGCGCTCAATATGCGATCGTCAATACTGGCTTTTTGGAGCTGGCTGAGCCATTAATACCCGACTCAATTATCCAGTGTATAGAGCAGGGAGCATCTGAAGTAGATGTCTTGCCTTACTTCTTGTCAGCCGGTAGGCATGTTATAGAAGACGTTCCGGCCGAAGTTGCTAAGGCTAGGGAGCAGTACCCTGATGTTAAGATAAACATTAAGACTCATCTGGGAGGTATGCCTGCGATGGTCAGTTTGATTCAGGATACGCTAAGCGTATCCTGATGAGCCTCGTTATAATTAGCGAGTCGTGGCTTTTTTAGTTTTCGTCTTTCTTGTCTTGGCTTTTTTTGTAAGTAAGCCTTCAAGCTCCTCGAGCGCTTCTCCTGAAAATACTGCCAGGTTCTGCATGCTTGGCAAGGTGTCACGACAACCGGTATAGCCAAAATTCAGTGAACCATCATAGCTTAAACAAGTAATATTCAATGCGCCGCCATGGGCGATTAATGATACTGGGTACATCGCCTCAAGTTTACAGCCATTGTAGTAGAGAGCCTTTTTCGGTCCAGGGACATTAGATATTGTAATGTTAAAGGCTGGACGCATTCTTCCGCCCAGGCCTGTGAGAAGCTGTAAAGAGTAGGGTGCCATCATCAGCATCGTGTACTGTGTCAGCGATGCTCTAGGCAAGCTTTGTAAGTGCTCCTTCGCAATCTGGGTCGACTCTTTAATGGT
>NZ_LWGJ01000484.1:0-1207 GCF_001635845.1 Oleiphilus sp. HI0132
AAAAGGTTTTAGTCTCAACAACCGCACGAATGGTCAGGCGATTATCGAAATACTTCCACCCATTGAAACAAAAGACCTTAGTAAAGACGACCTTGAAGAGCTAATGCTCAGTTGTCGGCTTGACATGATGGAAACTATCAGCCGCCTAGAGGATGAGTGCGGTAAATAGAGCGACACATCGCGACGCCCAAACTAGCCAGAACCTTTCGCTTCTGGCTAGCCGTCTCTATAAACCTTGCCTAGAATTCCCTTCCCCAAATTGATTTACGTCTAGAATCGTCTAATTAGCCCCCATACGCACATATTAAGCCTTAGAGACACTGGTCAAAACGAGATAAAGTTGTTTATCATCAACTATCCAAAAACAACAATGATTTGAAGCACTATGCTCAAGCCTCTACCCATAATCATGCCAGGCTTACGCTTTGTATTAGTAATCGCTTGCACGCTACTCGCTACCAATGCGCATAGTGAGCCACAACTGATTAAGCCCTATGATTTAAGCTCGTCATGGACTGGCTATCTGGCATTAAGCGTCTTCTGTCTCGCTTATGTTTTTGTCGTACTTGAAGAAAAAATACACCTGCGAAAGTCCAAACCAGTTCTTCTAGCCGCCTCTCTGATATGGATTATTATTGCTTTTGCGTACCACCGCTCTGGTGATAGCGAATTAATTGAGCCTGCAATCCGGCATAACTTCCTTGAATATAGTGAGCTATTTTTCTTCTTACTTGTCGCCATGACCTATATTAATGCCATGGTAGAGAGAGGGTTGTTTGATGATTTACGTTACTGGCTAATATCAAAAGGTTTTAGTTATCGCCAACTTTTCTGGTTCACAGGTTTCCTGGCGTTCGTAATTTCACCGATCGCAGACAATCTAACTACCGCACTTATACTTTGCGCCGTCGTTATCGCTGTCGCAAATGGTAAGTCTAACTTCGTCTCGGTCAGCTGCGTTAACATTGTTGTCGCAGCAAATGCCGGTGGCGCATTCAGCCCCTTCGGCGACATCACCACGCTAATGGTCTGGCAAAAAGGTATTATCGAATTCAGCGATTTTTTTGCACTCTTTCTCCCCTCCTTGGTCAACTTTTTAGTTCCCGCAAGCATCATGCACTTTGCAATCCATAAAGGCACACCCGATGACCCTGAAGGAAATGCTCGCCCGGTTAAGTTTGGTGGAGTTCCTATAGCTATTTTATTT
>NZ_LWGJ01000485.1:0-964 GCF_001635845.1 Oleiphilus sp. HI0132
CCACTGTTAGCGGATAGTGACGACGATGGTAGTCACGATGGAGATGATAACTGCCCGCTAATCGCTAATGAAGAGCAGAAAGACACAGACTCTGATGGCTTGGGTAACGCTTGTGACACCGATGATGATGGCGACACGATTGCTGACGATGTCGATAACTGTCCACTCGATAGTAATGTTGGACAGGCAGATAGCGATGAAAATGGTGTTGGTGACGCGTGTGATGTGCCTTCAGTAGCTTTGTTCTACTTGAATGAACGCATTGTTAACTCTGAAACTGAAACTGATGAGTCAGGCACTGAAGATGGCATTTGTCCTTTCGATGTAAATGATGAAATGACTCGAGTGTCTCTATGGAGACAAGAAGGTTCTGTTCTAAGGGTTAGCTTTGGTGATGAAGGGCATGATGAAGGTGGTGAGTTGATGATCGATCCATCAGGACGCATTAGTGCTTCATTCAGCGATGAGTACAGCGGCGAGCATGGTTCCATGCAAACTGAGTTGGATGTTGATGGTCAGTTGGATGCAGAGTCAGGTGTCATTGTTGCCACCGTTGAAGAGAGCTTCACCTTTGCAAGTGCAGACGGCCAGATTGTTGCGACCTGTGCCTACAATGCAACAGAAACTTTTACGCCGATGGATGAAGTGTCTGCAAGTACTATCTTCGATGGTGAAACCGGAACTAATGTAGGCTTTGTTTGGATGGAAGGCGACGAGCATTATCAGGACTCAGCCAATCAGCCGGTCTTCGACTTCTTCTATGGTGTGATTGATGACACTGAAGAGCGTCGTTATCGATACGACACCAGCACCGGTGCACCGATGTGGGTAGAGGAAACTGAGGAAGACTCAAGTTTCATGCTCGGAGCCAATGGTTGGGTTGAAGTATCAGACAAAATGTTGGTTGAGGGTACGCCAGGTGTTACAGCTAATGTGGTTGCAAAGGATGCAAGCGATAACATTT
>NZ_LWGJ01000486.1:0-953 GCF_001635845.1 Oleiphilus sp. HI0132
GTGAGACATTTATCCATAAGAGGTGTTGAATAGATGAATAACCTGTATAGCCGTACCTGGGATGAAAAACGCGATTTCATCAGAATGAGAGTCGATACTGAAATCACTCTAGCCGTTGATAACTCGGACATCAAAGTAAATGGTTATTGCCGTGACCTTAGTGGCGCAGGCATGTTAATAGAAGTAGAAGAAGAACTAACAGCAGGAGCAACTTGCCGGACATCGCTTCCTTCAAGCAACGATGCGTTTCCCGCTCTGGATGCAACCGTAAAAGTACTACGCTGCACACAGGTCGACGAAAATACTTTTCAAGTAGGCGCAGAAATTGTAGAAATCGCGAGTTAGGCGAAGCAATTTCATAAGCACATAAAAAAGCCCGTGAGCGTTTTTCTCACGGGCTTTTTTATGTGTTCGCTAAAGTCTCTACTAGGCTGGCATTTCCAACTTTTCAGGCGAAACAATAACACCATTATTATCGGCATAAACGTAGTGACCTGGTGTAAAGGTTACGCCACCAAAGGTGACCGGAACATTCAGATCACCAATACCACGCTTTTCAGTTTTACGCGGATTAGTGTTCATTGCCTGAACACCTAGCTGCGTCTGCCCGATCACATCAACATCACGAATGCAGCCGTAAATAACCAAACCAGACCAGCCGTTCGCAGCTGCTTTCTCAGCCAACATATCACCTAACAAGGCATTACGCATTGAACCACCGCCATCAACAACCATCACTCGCCCTTCGCCAGGTAAACCCACCTGTTCTTTGACGATAGAGTTATCTTCAAAACACTTTACCGTAACAATTTCGCCACCAAAGGCATCGATTGCACCGTAATTGTTCATCATCGGTTCCAAGACCTGAACTAAATCCGGGTACTCGTCGCACAAGTCTGGCGTAATGATTTTTGTATTGCTCAATGTTTTTCTCCTCGTTTCAATACATTAGA
>NZ_LWGJ01000487.1:0-967 GCF_001635845.1 Oleiphilus sp. HI0132
CATAGTGCCGTTAGATGAAATTGACGATGAGGCAGCAGAGCTTCCATCAACATATATATGCAATTCATCGGCAGATAAGTCCCAGGTTACGCCAAGATGAACCCACGTTCCCGCAACAACTGAGTTAGCACTTGTGTATAAGTTGAAATCAAGATCCGCGCTATCTTCCAAGGCAAATCGTAAGCGACCATCATTTAATTTTGCCAAGAAGAAATACTTATCGTTAGAATTTCCTATGACATCGGTAGTTGCATCAATTAAGGTCTTATCTCCACTCCCCACCCAGTTCTCTTCAGCTCGATACCAAAGCACAATAGTCCCTTGACTCCCTACGTCTGTGTCCAAGTCCAGCTGTGAGTCAATGGCATCAATCGTTGCTGAATTTGAGTTGTCGGGAATAAAACTACCTTTACAAACCTGGCCGCTGGCATGGGACTCTGCACTACCGACACTTAATCCCGCATTACCGTTACCCGAATAATCCTCGATCGACACGCCTGCGCCCGACCAATTATTTTGCTCAAAGGCAAAGTGAGCAAGAGGCTGATAGGCGCCACATGAACGTGTCTCGGTATATAAGGCATTCACTTGCGAATCACTTAGAACGCTGTTGTATATTTTGACTTCATCTAGCTGACCTTGAAAGTACTCTGGCGAACCACCTGTATCTTCTATCCGGCCGATACTCGTGAAAGAGTTGCCAATCACACCTGCTGCTGCGGTGCCACTTTGATCCAACACGCCATCAATATATATTTTATACGCACCACTACCGGCATCACGTGTTAGTACCACATGATGAAAGCTATTATCATTGATCACTCCTGAGGATTTTGTTGAGTAATCGTTACCGACCGATAAGCCAATATGGCCCGAGGCATCGATCCAGCCCCAAAAGATATCGTCGGAGCCTCCCGCCTCTTCTATACCTGCAATACCGGGCGCCTGCCATCCGGTATTATTTCCT
>NZ_LWGJ01000488.1:0-1035 GCF_001635845.1 Oleiphilus sp. HI0132
TTCAGATGATTCAGTAATCCAAGCAGGTGAGCCCAAAGCACTAATCAGACGCTCTCGTGGGCTAGTTCCCGCCTCGATAGCTTTGGCAGATCGGCAAGCACACACTCTTGCGTGCGGGGCCCATTTAAAGAATACCTTTTGCTTAACTCAAGGCTATAAAGCCTATATATCGCCCTATCATGGCGAGTTAGACAAGCCAGAAAACTACCTGCGTTTCCAGACTAACATCGCGCATTATCAACACCTTTTTGGCAATAGGATTGATCAATACTGCGCAGACCTTCACCCAGATTATGTAAGTACTCACTTCGCTGAAAAGAACTCGCAGAAAAGCAACTCGCCCCTAATAAAAGTTCAACACCATCACGCTCACCTGACATCCTTACTCGCAGAACAAACAGGCCAAGCAAAACTACCCGCGCTTGCTTTAATACTCGATGGAAATGGCCTGGGAGACGATAATCAAGCCTGGGGTGGTGAGCTATTCTATGTAGACTCGAAGCAGATAGAACGTATCGGACACCTTGAGAAAATAGCGATTCCTGGTGGCGATATCGCCACACGGGAAATCTGGCGAACTGGTGCAAATCTATTGGCAAAAACAAGTAGGGAACAGGCATTCGAAGCTTACGCAGATAGCCTCAAGAATGAGCTCACTAGTCATTTCATTCTGAATGGAACGCACCATTTTACGAGCAGTGCAGGCAGGTGGTTCGATGCAGCCGCCTCAATAATCGGCGTTCGCCAAGAGTGTACTTATGAAGGGCAAGCCGCTGCAGAGTTGGAGTCTTTGGCTCGATCAGCCTCCAGGGACCACGTTCAATCTCTTGTCAAAATCGATGAGAAAAACCAACTCTTACTTAGCCCGCTTCTTCCTTATTTAAGCGCTATGGAGAATAAACCTCAGGCTGCATACTTGTTCCATCGCGAGTTAGTCGATGGTCTCGTTCGTTGGTTAGAGAAATCAAGCAAACAGCGCCAGACTAAAGCGGTCTATTGCTCAGGAGGTTGCTTCCAAAATCGGCTTCTCAGAGA
>NZ_LWGJ01000489.1:0-1643 GCF_001635845.1 Oleiphilus sp. HI0132
CAAAACAAGAGGTTGATGCGGAAGACTTATCAATTAATGCCTATTTCAAAGAGCTGATAAACGCGAGAATGATTCACCCTCTGGAAAACTCTGCGACGTCTTTAAATGTTGATGATCAAGACTGTGAATTATTACCCTGCCCAAGTGGCTCTGGGTTTCGTTATTTCTCTTCGGGGGTTGGTTGGGTGAATGTACCCACGACCTCAATAGGTAGATACCAAGTAAGTAGCAACCGTTTTTTGCAGTTTGTTCAGCAGTGGCTCGATATATCGTCTCATCAACCAGTAGCGGAATTGGCTGGTGATATTTTGTGGGATCTTGGGGATATATGGCTCGGAAAAAGTCGTGTCGCGGTATTGTTTTGTAGGAGGGCCTATTTGGCTCAAACCATTTCAACAGTGAAGCTAGCATTCGGTTCATTTGCGCGTCGTCGCTCAGCTGTGATCCTAACTGATAGAGCTATATCTCAAAATGGGCCGCCAATCCCAGGTGAACCACTATGTATCGCCATTCATGATCTGCTGTTGCCTGACCAGCAAAGTGTATCGACTATCGATAAAGATTTGCTGGCGGAGCTCCTAGGCTATGGGCGCTCCCATCAAGCTAATCGACCCCCAACATGGTGCTCTGAAGATGGAGGGGAGCTGGTCGTAAATGGTGAGCAATATATATTCACTGGTCTTACTCATAAACGAATTATTCGCCAGCTATTTCAAGCTTGGGAGTCTGGCCAAGAAAAGCTGCGCACAGCTGCTGTATTGGAAAACGCAGAATCTAAAGCAAGCGCGTTTTCTCAGGCTTTTAGCGGTTGTAAGACAGAGTGGAAGAATGTGGTCGGCTATGGAAATGGGAATTGTTGGCTGAAGACTGAATAGAAATGCCTGCCACGATTAATGTGAGTAATTTTTGAGAAGCCGCTGCCATTCTCATATCGCTATTTGCTCCTTACGAGCTGACCACGATGGGTGCTTGCGCGGGCCCACAAGCTTTATTGCTTGCCTCATATTTAGTGACCAAGGGGCGTATGCTTGGTGCGGGTATCATAATAGCTAAAGCCAATGATTGGCAAGTTCTTGGACGCTCGAAATAGCTTCGTCCCATTTTGCGGGAGATGGGTGATATACGAGAGGGCCAATAAATTGATTGTACCGCTCTTGGTGATGAGCTTCGTCAATTAATAATGAGAGCCCATATCGAAGCTCAGAGTTTGCATTGTTTACGAATTCTTTGTGTTGATTTCCAAACTGACTTTTGTCGATTTCAATAACTTGTTCAACCATTGGCTTTAAGGCGGAAGGTGATGTCATTGATTCGTATATGAGGTGTAGATCATAAACATGCCGAATTAATGTTTTATCGTCCGGTCTGGAGTTATCCCGAGCATGTGATGCGGTCCTGCGAAGGAGTGAAACGAATTTTTCACTGGCAGTCGAGTGCACAGTGACACAAGCAATGCTTTGAACTTCTCCCGGCTCTTTAAGCGTACTTGCATAAAGCGAGCTCAAGGAAAGCTCTACTGGATCTTCAAGTAAGTCAGACTCTGTTAGGTCCAATTGCAAATGCGGTCTGAGTGCTTCCAGGGTGTCATGATCTCTGGGGTATTCAATCAAAAATTGTTGATACTTACCTTCATTCCGTTTTTT
>NZ_LWGJ01000490.1:0-8734 GCF_001635845.1 Oleiphilus sp. HI0132
CCTCCACTCAGGTCGGTCTCATTCAGTCCCGATGCAACTGACTGCTCTGCATCTATACCAAAATCTTTATTGACATAATCACTATCGTGAAATACCAAAGCGATGGCAATTTCATGGCCGGTTCCGTCGTTCTGACCACCGAAGCGGTGCCCCACGCCAAAAAGACCAAGACTTCCGTTTTCACCGGTCACCACTCGAGCATCCAGCCAATAACGCCAGTCGGTATCGAAAGCATGGCGTGCTTGCAAAACTAGTTCAGTTCCCTCATCTCCTTCACCGAGACCATCCAAACGACCGTCATCAGAGTCACTTTCTTCACGCCCCTCATCGAAGCCCACGACAGCCTCGAATAGCCATGTGTCAGAACGAAGACCACGCCACCCGAGCGCCTCACCGGCCCAGAAGAAAATATTATCACCTTTACGCCATTGCACCGCACCGGCAGGATCGACTTCTGCGCCAAATTCATCAGACCCTTCGTAGGCTGATTCGTATTCAACAGCCAGGCCAAGTCCGAAGGCCCAGCCATCATTGCCCCGCGTAAAGTCATCAATTGAAGGTAAGGGCACCATAGCTGTTTTTGTGTCCTGGGCTAATGCTGTTTGAAAGGAGAGTGTATATAAGCAAGTTGTCAAAAGCATGCCAGTAATTTTTTTCATTTAAATTCAACTTATAGAGTGAAGAACAATAAAGTACGTGAAGAATATATTATTGGATCACGCACAATTATTTTCGCTTGAAGGTTCGATTCTAGTGACTAAAAAAAGTGTTCTAATATCCCAAAAGCACTTTTAATAAACTCTATCAGACACTCATCTGGCCTTAATATAACTAAAGCGATAACTATGGTTGTGTACTCTTGGCGATAAATTTCAGTGTTTTCAACGGCATTCACTTCATCTCTTCTTCGTTAATGTCTCAAAGCTAAAATTGACTGTATTAACCTGATACAAATAAGGCTGAAGAGTGACAGAATATCGGATAGTTACTTCTAAAACGAATGTTTGCATCTTTCACTTTCCCAAAGGTACTGCTTTGGTGGCTTGTGGCCTAAATATTCAAGCTTTATGATCAAAGCCGAATGGCAACTTTGCGGACCTAATACGCCTTTGCCATGTTATTTGGTAATGTCACGCTCGGTATTTCAAACTGTAAGGTCGGGGTTGAGCCGATACAACTTATACGTCTAAGTCCTCATAACACGCAGGCATAAAGCGTGGCGTACACACAGCTAAAAACACCAAGTCACCCTCCCCGTCGTTATATATCTTCTGCCTAATGCCTTGCGGGATCAGTACTACATCCCCAGCGCTAACCTGCTGTTCCAGATCTCCAACATAAACCTTGCCTGAACCCTGCTGAATCACATAGCGCTCACTGACTTCTGTTAAGGCATGCCAGCGCGTTGTTTTACCCGGTTCAACTCTAGCTCGCGCAATCGAAAGTGCGGGATCATCGTCAGTATTTAACATCTCCAAGATATAGCAGCCCTCGTGAAAGTAATACTCTTCCCTTTCTGGCGTTCTATAGATACTCAAATTATTCCTCCATTCACCTTCATCTGTGTTATCAACAGGCTTTTCTTGTTAGTATTCGCGCCATATTTGTTCCCTTATTGAATACTGTAAAGAGACGCCAAAATGTCGTATATCATAGGCCAACGCTGGGTCAGCCAGACCGAACCCAAATTAGGATTAGGAATCATCAGCGAGTTTGAAAACCGCCGAGTGACGATCACATTTCCGGCAGCCGGGGAAACTCGCACCTACGCCAGCGTCAACGCGCCTATCAGCCGTGTAGTGTATAAGGCTGGCGACACGATCACCAGCCATGAAGATATCGATTACCTGGTTCTCGACCTCGACCAAAGCGCAGACATTATTACTTACATTGTTGAAAATAAAGAAAGCTCTCAACACGAAGAACTGAGTGAAGTTGAACTTAACTGTTTTATCCAATTTACCTCACCACTTCAGCGCCTGGTTAGCGGCCACTATGACCGAAATAGAGCCTTCCGACTTCGCTATGAAACGCTGCAGCACAAGCACCGCTTACAGCAGTCGTCAACGGATGGGCTGCTTGGTTCACGCACAAGCTTACTTCCTCATCAAGTATATATCGCTGATACTGTCGCGAAGCGCCATGCCCCGAGAGTATTGCTAGCCGATGAAGTAGGACTAGGTAAAACCATTGAAGCAGGCATGATTCTCCACGCCCAGTTGCACAATGGTTTAGCCAAAAGAGCTTTGATCGTCGTTCCTTCTACACTGGTGCATCAATGGCTGATCGAAATGCTACGCCGCTTCAATCTCAGCTTTTCTATCTTTGATCGTGAGCGTTTTGATAGTTTGACCGAAGAAGGTATCGAAAAGCCCTTTGAGACCGAGCAGCTAGTTCTCTGCCATCAGGACTTCCTGATTAATGAAGATATAAAAACCGCAGCCTTAGCGGCCGACTGGGATTTACTGATTGTCGATGAAGCGCATCACTTACATTGGAGCGAATCAGAAAGCAGCATCGAATACCAGTGCATTGAAGCCTTGGCAGCTAGAAGCCGCGGCGTACTATTGCTTACGGCTACGCCTGAGCAAGCCGGTATCGAGAGCCACTTCGCCCGTTTGCGCTTGCTCGACCCTGACCGTTTTCACTCCTTAGAAAAATTTATTGAGCAAGAACAAAACTATCAGGAAATCTCTGATTTGGTCGGAGAGCTTCAAGGTCTTGAAGACGGCTCGTCACTGCCAATTAAAGCCCTTTCCCTACTCGGTGATGATGCACAAAATATCGATATTCCGGAAGCAATACAAAGGCTACTTGATCAGCATGGCACCGGTAGAATACTGTTCCGCAATACTCGCCAAGGTGTTGAAGGCTTCCCGGATAGAATCCTACAGCCTCACCCACTCGATGCAGCTGTTGGTGATGATCAATTTGAAGATGAAGCCGGCATTAAACAGAATCCGAAAGTCACTTGGCTAACCCAGTTCCTGAAAGATAACAGAGATGAGAAAGTCCTGATCATCTGCGCCAGTGCTGAAACGGCTTTAGCGCTGGAGTCCTATCTTCGACTACGAGAAGGCCTGCGAACAGCAGCCTTCTACGAAGGTTTAAGTATTATTGAACGTGATAGAGCCGCTGCCTACTTTGCTGATAAAGAGGAAGGTGCACAAGCCTTAATCTGTTCAGAAATTGGCAGCGAAGGCCGAAACTTCCAGTTTTCACACGACTTAGTGTTATTCGACTTACCAGAGAACCCTGACCTACTCGAACAACGTATCGGCCGCTTAGACCGAATCGGGCAAACACATGACGTCAATATTCATGTGCCCTTCATTCCTGGCAGCCGCCAAGAGGGTTTATTCAACTGGTATGACCAGGCTCTGGATGCCTTCACTCACAGCTGTGCGGCAGGCTTTGCAATTTATGAACAGTTTGCCGTCGAACTGGAAAGTTACTTAAGCGAAGGTGACTTTCAATCTGATCAGGCCTTGTCTTTTATCAAACAAGCCCGTGAGCATCGCGATGCGGCTATGGCAGCTCTTCAAACGGGTCGTGACCCCCTACTTGAGCTTAACTCCTGCAATCCTGAAGAAGCCGAGAAAATCATTGCCTTGATCGAATCTGAGGAAGCAAGCCAGGACCTGTCCTCTTACATGGAAAAGCAGTTCAACCTTTACGGTGTTGAACAAGAGTACCAGTCAGACCAGACTCTGATCATTCGCCCTGGAGAGCACATGCTGGAGCAGCACTTTCCCGGCTTAAACGATGAAGGCAACACCTTAACCTTCCACCGTTTGAAAGCGCTTGTCCGGGAAGATGTCGAGTTTGTCTCATGGGAACACCCGATGGTGACCGATCTAATCGAGCAAACCTTAACAGGAGAGCTTGGTAATGCAGCCTTGGCAACCATGTCGGTAAAAGGTGTTGAACCTGGTACTTTATTTTTGGAAGCCATATTCGCGCTGAACAGCATGGCACCAAAGTCTCTGCAGCTTGACAAATTTTTGCCGGTATCGCCTCAGCGGATCGTTGTTAATATTACCGGCCGCGACCTTAGCGAAGTTTTACCCTACGAGCAGCTTAATGAGCTCTGCAAAGGGCTTAAGCGATCGATGGCGCATGCCGTATTGAAAGAGATCCGTAACGATATTGGTACACTACTTGAGCATGCTCAAAAAACTGCCGAAGCTTCGGTTCCTTCATTGATCAGCCAAGCTAGCGAAGACATGAACAGGGAGCTAGGTAATGAAATTCAGCGCCTGATTAGCCTCCAGGAAAAGAACCCTTTAATTCGCGACGAAGAAATCGACGCTCTGCGTCACAGACAAAGTGCTTGTCAGGAATATATTGAAAAAACAGGGCTAGAAGTTCAAGCCATGCGAGTTATTATCAACACATGATCGAAAAGCAGCACCTGGTAAAAATAGCCAATACACAAATGCCCTTCGGGAAGTACGGTGGCCGTCGTTTAATCGATCTACCTGAAGAATATTTACTCTGGTTCAGAAAAAAAGGCTTTCCGAGCGGCGAGCTAGGTACACTGCTTGAACTGACGCTTGAGATTAAAATTGAGGGCTTGGATAAAGTTATACATCCCCTTAAACGATAGTGCAGTACGTTAGGCGCTGTAGAGCTAAAAAATGGCCTCATGTAGGCAGAGGGTTCCACCCCTCGCTAGTCGATGCCTCGCGCTAAACCTCAGCGAGCCATGAAAGGCTCTGCCTACAGATTTAGCCGGGATGTTTAACTCGATACAGAGTAAGACCCTTATTTTTTACAATAACGCCTAATATTACACCGTTCAATTTGCAGACAACTTTTCTATTTCTAAACTAGACTCATACTAACGTGCACCTTCACTTGGGTAGAGTTCAGTAATGGAAAAGACCAGCGAGCTAATTTGGCAAGACACTCAGCACCAAGAGCTTTTCAGGCTGATTGATGCCTTGAAGGCCCCTAATTCCGGCCAAGAAATCTTTACCCGGCTGTCCAGCTACGCCGACCACCACTTCTGTCTCGAAGAAGCCTACATGCTCCAACTTAACTACCCCAAAACCGAAGCCCATATTAAAGCGCACAATCAATTTCGTGATGAACTGGATGACATGGTAAACAGTATGGGTAAGTTTGACGCTCTGGTTCGTGAATCTATTTCAATATTTCTGCGAGAGTGGTTACAAAGACATGTATTCGGCATCGACAAGGACTTTGAAGCGTTTGTACTGAAGTCGAAGGTAAAATAACAAAACAGGATACCAATGAAAAACATCACTCACCCAGCCTCGCCCGTTATCCTTGAACAAAAGCCTCCTAACCTCTCTAAGGTGAATTTTGATCAAGCTCTCATTGAATCAAAAAGCCAATACACAAAAGCACTTAAAAGCTGCCAGGAGCGCCTTCTCCAAATCCAACAAGCCTATTATCGACAAGGCAAACGAGCAATTATCGTGTTTGAAGGTTGGGACGCCTCAGGTAAAGGTGGGGTAATTAGGCGAATTAGCGAAAAGCTCGACCCCCGCGGTTTTAGGGTCTATCCGATATCAGCGCCTCACCCCGATGAGCAAGGCCGACACTACCTGTATCGCTTTCAAACCCGTCTTCCCAAGCCAGGCACCTTAGCCATTTTTGACCGTTCTTATTACGGCCGGGTGCTTGTCGAGCGAGTAGAAGGCTTTGCACCAGAAACAGCTTGGCAGAGAGCTTATCAAGAAATAAATGAATTTGAGCGAATGTTGACTGATGACGGCGTGCACCTGATCAAGTTCTTTTTACATATCACGCCCGAAGAACAACTTAAGCGTTTTGAACTACGTTTAAACACACCAGAAAAGCAATGGAAGCTAACAGAAGAAGACATCCGAAATAGGCTAAAATGGGACGATTACACACACGCAAGCAACGATATGTTCCGTTTCACTAGTACCGAAGCATCACCCTGGAACGTAGTACCCGCTAATCATAAGTGGAGCATGCGAGTTGCTGTCATGCAGAAGCTGAATGATCAGCTTGTGAAAGGTGTTGATATCACACCACCCGCTCTCGACCCAAAGCTGGTCAAAGCTGCCAAGAAGCATTTGGGTCTAGAAATTTAGGCAGGAGTGATTTACTTCTGCTTCGCTTCAAAAGCTTCGAGCTGCTGAGGCGTTGCCTTCAATTGATGCTTCTCTTTCCATTCAGAATAAGGCATACCATAAACGGCTTTACGCGCCTGATCATAGTCAATTTCAACACTTTGCTCTTCGCCAGCGGCCATGTACCATTTTGCTAAGCAGTTACGACAGAAGTCAGCCAGAATCATTAGGTCGATATTTTGCACTTCTTTGTGGTCGTCAAAGTGTTTTAGCAGTCGACGAAAAGCGGCCGCTTCGATCTCGGTACGTTGTTGATCGCTCATATTTTCAAATGCGGTATTTACAGACATATTATCCCTTAATATTGTTTAATTAGTGCGCCAAGGCTATCGGTTTTTTTGTAGATAGTATCAGAAGCACGCTTATTTTTTCTGAAATGTGCGCCACAAATACTGGGCTCACTGAGACTTTACTTCAGACTCTAAGTAGTCGAGCAAAAATTCTTGCTCTAGAGGTTTGGAAAAGTAATAACCCTGCAGTTTTTCCACGCCTAACTCAACGAGTTTACGACACTGAGCCTCAGTTTCCACCCCCTCAGCCACAACATCAAACTTGAGCAAGCGCGCGGCATGCGTAACAGCTGTCACAATAGCAAAACCACTCGTATCCAACTTCGTGATAAATGATCGATCAATTTTTACCGTATTTACCGCTAAATCCTGCATAGCGGATAATGAAGAGTATCCTGTTCCAAAGTCATCAATCGAAACTTTGATACCACGTGACTGTATAGCCGAAATGGTCTCCATCATCTTTTCAGTATCTTTGGCAAATACTGATTCTGTAATTTCCAAGTAGATGAGCGAAGGGTCAATACCACTTTCTTGTACAGCTTCATCAACTATGCTCAAGAAGTCAGAATCCTCTAATTGAATCACTGAAACATTAATACAAACTGAAACCCGCCTCAGACTTTGCCACGCAAGCGCAACTTTACACGACTCTTTAAGAACCCATACGCCTATTCGATGTATTGAACCGTACTGTTCAGCAATTTTGATGAACTCATCAGGAGGGATGCTCTTACCTTCAAAATCCCATCTCAATAAAGCTTCAAATGCGATGTTCTTACTATTATTTGTTGATACGATCGGTTGAAAAACAAGACGCATCTGATCCTTATCAATCGCATCATTTAATCCTTTTTTCAGTTCAAGCTCATATTGGTGTTTAGCTTCCATTTCTGGTGTGAACACACAAACTTTTGAGGGTTTTGTTTTTTTCTGGTGATACATTGCCGTATCAGCAAACTGAATCAACCTGCTTTCAGAGCGCTCATGCTCGGGATATAAGCTAATCCCAACCGTCGCGCTAACCGGCAATATCCCCTCATTTGATTGATGTTCATGAGATAAAATTTCAATTATCTCGTAGGCCTGTGAGATGGCTTTTTCACTACTACAATCTTCAATGGCAATCAGGAACTCATCACCGCCCCAACGGCATAACAAACTTTCATTGGCAACTTTTTCACGAAGCCGTCGAGCACTTTCTTCTAAAATTTGATCCCCTACCTTATGCCCATAGGTATCGTTTACTTTCTTAAAACCGTCAAGGTCTATAAATAATAAACTCAGGGTGCTCCTTTTCTCATCACTTGCCTGCAAACTCGCTTTAAGGTTCTTCAGAAAAGAGTTCCTATTGTGCAAATGGGTTAGTGAGTCTAAATTAGAAAGCTCATAAATTTTCTGCGTTCTCTGCTCTACTTTTTGTTCCATACGATTTACTAACAAGGCATTTTCATTCTTTAAAGCAATCGCATCTCGAGCAAAGTTTGCTGACTTAGCTGAAATGATGAGCATCACGAGACTATAGCTAAGCCCTAACACACCAATATTCTGATCGGTCGCGTCGTTACTGAGTAAGAACACCACCGACACAGGACACAACAAGGCAAAGGTATAAAACATGGACGTAAGTTTATGAGCAGCCAACACAATAGCCGACCCACCGGCCATCCCTGAAATCACAATTATAATCGTTACCTTCTCAACCAAGGGACTATAACTCACAGCATAAGCGGCATAGCTAGACCACATTAAGGCCGTTAGATTGACCCCATAAATAAAGCGTCTGACTGACCTTTTGCCGTCGTAGTGAGTCTTCGATAAATGCTTCTTCCAGGATACCCAGTCAATCAGCCTAACAAGCAGTAAACTCATCATCCCTAACCACCAGGTAATTTTAAACTCTTGCAGAACAGGATTATCGTAAAAATAAACTAAAAAGCTGGAAGCAATAATCGATATTAATATGCCAGAAAAGGCATTCCCATAAAGAAGCTCAGCAGCATCACGTTGATCATCATATGAAAGTAAGTCTTGAGTACTGCGCTGCACATGTCACCTAAACTAAGTTATTTCAAGATTGATAAGAATTCTTAAGCGCCCGGACTACACAAAATTATGGCGCACGTAGACTACCATGCTGTAGGCGCACAAAATTGCTCATTTCGTGAACAATTGCAACAAATTCGCCCATCACACAAAAGCCATCATATCTAGCTTGCCTTTCGGAATTTATAATGCGGTAATTGTAGTACATGATTACCATATACCTAAAATAAGACCTTCAACTAAAAGGATTTAGTGATGTCGATAAAA
>NZ_LWGJ01000491.1:0-1110 GCF_001635845.1 Oleiphilus sp. HI0132
GAAGCATACTGTATGTTGGTAAGGCAAAGCATCTCAAAAAACGTGTTTCCAGTTATTTTGCTCGTCAGGGTTTGTCTCTTAAGACTCAATCNCTAGTCAGCAAAATCGCTAAAATAGAAGTCACGCTAACCCGTAGCGAGACAGAAGCGCTGATTCTAGAACAGAATCAGATAAAGACCCTTAAGCCCCCGTACAATATTCTCTTGCGAGATGATAAGTCTTACCCCTATATCTATTTGGCAAGCGATAAAGAATACCCTTCATTATCCATGAAAAGGGCGCGTAGCAAAGGGAAGGTTGGACGTTATTTCGGGCCCTTTCCAAGCTCTGGTTCAGTAAAAGAAAGCCTGAACATGCTTGAGAAAATCTTCAAGGTTCGCCAATGTCATGATAGCTATTACAACAACCGCTCTCGCCCTTGTCTTCAGTATCAGATAAAACGCTGCAAAGCTCCGTGTGTCGGTTTGGTTAGTCACGAAGAGTACCTGGAAGATGTTAAAAGTGTTGAGATGTTTCTGCAGGGAAAGAGTCCTGAATTAATCCGTAGGCTTATTTCGCAAATGGAGCAGGCTTCTATAGAGCTTAAGTTCGAAGAGGCCGCAGAGATAAGAGATCAGATTGAGCATCTTCGACATGTTCAGGAAAGCCAGTCTGCCGAGGGTGGGACGCAGAGCCTGGATGTAGTTGTACTCGTAGCAAAAGGCGGCTCGGTTGTAGCATCAATGCTTTATGTGCGTAACGGGCGAATTCTTGGCCATAAGAACTACTTCCCCAAGTTGTCTCTGGAGATGAGCAATAATGAAATGCTGTCGAGCTTTGTCGAGCAATATTATATTGGCCAGAATGAGTCTAGAGATATTCCGGGAGAGATTGTTCTAAACGAATCATTGAGTAATCAGGCATTGATTACCGAAGCCATCGAGCAGGTAGTTGGTAAGAAGGTGAAAATCTCTACCAAGGTGAAACAATTAAAGGCGCAATGGCTTAAGCTAGCGAGCACGAATGCAGAAAATGCCCTGCAAACGCACTTGGCTAATAAAGAAAACATGTTTCATAAGTTCGATGCTCTGGCGGAACTACTGCAGCTTGAGGATCGACCCAAACGCATGG
>NZ_LWGJ01000492.1:0-1142 GCF_001635845.1 Oleiphilus sp. HI0132
ACAGCTTCAACGGTGAAGGCTTATGGCTTTCGAAGATTAGAGGTCAGGAAGGTAAACGCATTGGCAATGCAGATAAGCTGGAAAGCTGGGTAGAGCTATTGAACAGACATTATAAGTTACTGAAATAAGCATCACCCACCCTTTAACCCACCACAACACAATTTTGTCACTAGACCACACAATGTTGACGTTAACGTCAACGTAAGTATATCATGATAGCTAAAGTAAATTGGCCAAAAAGGGTTGATAGAATGAGCCAACAATTCAGCATTAGCGAACTGTCTCGCGAGTTCGATGTCACCACCAGAACCATACGCTTTTATGAAGCAGAGGGACTTCTGCACCCTACCCGAAAGGGACAAACGCGAATTTATTCAGATGCCGACAGAGTCACACTAAAACTGATTATTCGAGGCAAACGCCTTGGTTTATCGCTTGCCGAGTCAAAAGAACTCATTCAGTTGTACGACCCAAGTGGTGCAAACCAAGTTCAATTACGACGCCTGCTCGATAAAATTAATGAGCGCAGACAAGTCTTAAAGCAACAGGTTGAAGATATTCGTGTTATGCAGCTCGAACTTGATGAAGCCGAGTCTCGGTGCATAGACGCGATAAATAAACAAAAGACATAAACAATCTCTTACCGAATAAATAGAAATGTGAGGCAAACCATGCAATTACTAAATTTTGATTTGTGTGNNACCAATNNCATGCTCACAACGTCACTACCAGCGTTCGGCTCACTCATTGCGAGTGCACCAATGTGCTCACCCGAAATAAGCTTCGGTAAATACTTTTCTTTTTGTTCTTGGCTACCGTTACGGTTGATTTGGTTAACACATAAATTTGAATGAGCGCCATAACTAAGGCCAATCGATGCGCTGCCGCGGCTGATCTCTTCCATTGCCAGTACATGAGCAAGGTAGCCCATGTTTGTGCCGCCAAACTCTTCCGGTACGGTCATGCCCAATAGACCCATTTCACCAAGTTTAGGCCAAAGCTCGTTAGGGAACTCGTTATCACTATCGGTCTTTGCAGCGATGGGCGTAATCTCACTTGCGACGAAGTTAGAGACCTGGTCTCTGAGCATGTCATTGGTTTCACACAAATCAAAATTTAGTAATTGCATGGTTGGCCTCACA
>NZ_LWGJ01000493.1:0-959 GCF_001635845.1 Oleiphilus sp. HI0132
TAGGCGGTAGGGAATGTTTACTTTTTGTGACTCTTTATGTATGAGGTTTGTATTTAAGATTTAATAGAGTATACTGCAGGCAGCCTAGAAAGCCCGGCTATTTTTTTATGTTCTGTGTTTAGACTTGCTAGTAATAGTGTTCAACCCGGTAAGCATAAGTTATATCCAGTTTTTCGGCGATTTTATGTTTTAGTTTTTTAGTCAGGATATGATTATGTCAGATAGAGTTACTGGTAAAGTTAAGTTTTTCAACGAATCTAAAGGTTTTGGTTTCATCGAGCAGGAAAATGGCCCAGACGTGTTTGTACACTTCAGCGCTATTCAATCTGATGGCTTCAAGACTCTTGCTGAAGGTCAGNCTGTAGAATTTACAGTTGGTACTGGTCAGAAAGGTCCACAAGCTGAGAACGTTACTCCTATGTAATTTCTCTCGATGAGCATGCTACCCTCGTGGTATCAGCTTATTGAAAAAGAGCGCTTTTTAGCGCTCTTTTTTTTGCCTGTAAAAAATGCAGAGTGAGCAGTTCGCATGAGAGTGCTTGACGCCGAACTCCTAATAAACTCTTGGTTTAGCGTGAAATCGAGGGCTATGAGTGGTATCTTTTCGCTTTTATCGTGAAGGGAAGTAGGTATGAGCTCCAAACTGAGCGGCAAAAAGATATTACTTGGGATAACCGGCGGTATCGCAGCTTACAAATCTGCAGACCTGTGCAGGCAGCTCGTTAAGGCTGGCGCACAAGTACGTGTTGTGATGAGTAGGGGAGCTCAGCAATTTATTACCCCACTTAGCCTGCAGGCTTTGTCTGGTAACCCCGTCCAAACTGAACTGTTAGACTCCGATGCAGAAGCAGGAATGGGTCACATTGAACTGGCAAAATGGCCAGATCTTATCTTGGTTGCTCCAGCCACAGCTGACTTTTTAGCGAGATATGCTCAAGGTATGGCGGGCGACTTGCTTA
>NZ_LWGJ01000494.1:0-926 GCF_001635845.1 Oleiphilus sp. HI0132
GAAAAGCGGCATAGTGCCGCTTTAGTTTATTTTTCTAAAAGCCATGGCCTTAGCTTATCTAGAGTCATTATTCATCGAAGGCAACTTCATCAACTAACTGTGCTGCACGCTTTCTTAGATTAGCAATATCTGCGAGTGGCAGTGTATCTGACTTGAAGGAACCCCAAGACTTTACCAGGCTCGATGGTTCAACCTTAGTATTAACCGGATACTCGAAGTTTTGTTCTGCATAGAGGCTTTGCGCATAGTCCTGTGTTAGGAACTCCATTAGCTTGATTGCACTTTCTTTGTTTGGTGCGTGTTTAGTAAGTGCTACGCCACTGATATTCACGTGGGTGCCTCGGTTGCCTTGGTTAGGAAAGGTTAGGTGGACAGAGTTTGCCCAAGCAACCTGTGCTTTGTCGTTTAACATTTTGCCGAAATAATAATTGTTGCCAAGTGACAGGTCACAAATACCCTCGTTGATTGCTTTTACTTGTGCTCGATCATTTCCTTGAGGACGTCTCGCCAGGTTGTCTTTTACACCTTGTAACCAGGTTTTTGCTTCTGCTTCGCCGTGATGAGCGATCATTGATGCGATCAGCGCAAGGTTGTAAGGGTGCTTGCCGCTTCGGGTACAGATACGGCCTTTCCAGACGGGTTTGCTCAAGTCTTCATAGTTTTGAATGTCAGCTAGGTTAGCGCGCTCTTTTGACGCATAGATAGAGCGAGTACGTGTCGTTAAACCAAACCAACGGTTTTCTGGGTCGCGATATTGTACCGGGACATTCTTTTGTAGCGTTTCTGATTCAACAGCTTGAACCAAGTCTTTGTTGGTCACTTCCATTAAACGGCCAATATCGACAGTGAAAACTAAATCGGCAGGGGAGTTGCGTCCTTCACGAGTCAGGCGTTCAGCTAAACCTTTCTTAGCAAAAACTACATTA
>NZ_LWGJ01000495.1:0-572 GCF_001635845.1 Oleiphilus sp. HI0132
GAAGGTAATAGCTAGTCAATATGAGTACCTTATATATTACGGGCGCAGGTGTTAGCGCAGAAAGTGGCATTCCAACGTTTAGAGGTGAGGATGGCTTTTGGACCATTGGCAGTAAGAACTATACCCCGATGGAAATGGCTACGCGCCGAATGTACACCGAAAACCCGGTAGAATTTCTATCTTGGTACTATCATCGTTTTGCAACGTATCGCCATCACGGGCCAAATGAAGTGCACCATTGGCTCGCAGATAAAAACCTGATCACCCAAAATATTGATGGTCTTGATGGTAAGGCCGGCAACAAAGATTATATCGCAATTCATGGGCGCTTAGATCAAATGACGCGTTTTCATGAGCAAGGCCCAACGGTTGAGACTTATCAAACGCCTTGGGAACAAGTGGATGAAGAGAAACTTGTCGACTCACTACTTTCCCTGTTTAAAATTAGTAAGCACACACTTACACCAGAGCTAGACGTTTCACAAAAGCCTTACGTTTTGCTCTTCGATGAGTTCTACACTGATCTTTACAGAATATCAGAGGCACAGGAACGAATGCGTTATGCCTCGAAG
>NZ_LWGJ01000496.1:0-1135 GCF_001635845.1 Oleiphilus sp. HI0132
TTAGCGATGCTTGATGAAGAACTCGTCAAGACTGGTAGTAAAGTCTTATTTGCTGGTGCGGGACAAGGTGATGATGCCATTAGAGCAGCTGAACTCGGTGCTGAATCGACATTAATTGATTTATCACCAACAATGATGGATACCAACCTCAAACTTATTGAGAAGCACCCCGATAAGGAGTCACTCAATATTAAACCTATCCTTGGTGACATACTCAAGCATGAAGCAAAAGCTAATTATGATGTCGTGGTTGCCAACTTCTTTCTAACAGTATTTGAGAAAGACAAAATGAATGCGGTGTTAGACCACCTGATCAAACTGTGTAAACCAGGTGGCTACGTGATTATTGGTGATTTTAAAACTGCCAGTGGCAATATATTTCAAAAGACTGCTCAGCAAGCCTACTGGCTAACCGCCGCAACGGCTTTCTTTGCGGTCGCAGGCAATGCTATTCATGGCCTTTACAATTACGCAGACCTACTTGAAAAGAAGGGTTTGAAGCTCTGTAAAGAGCAGACTTTTAGCGTACTGGGCCAACCCGCATTTCAGTCCATACTGGCCGAGAAACAGTGAAGCTGGTATTGAGCTAAGCCCAAGGCTTGTAATGATTCCGAGAACACCTCTTCATTAGGCGTCATCTCAGAAAAATAAATCTGATGAATCGCGTTCTTTGTAGAGAGATCTTGCCCTGGAATAACCCCCTGCTCACCAGCCAACAAATGCTGCACTCGCTTTGCAATCGCTTCACCGGAATCTACCCAGCTTACCTGGGGAAGCAAGGCACTAAGCTGATCTTTAAGTAAAGGGAAATGAGTACATCCCAAGACAACCACATCTACCCTTGAGCCATCGACTTCTTGTTTAAACGGTGCCAGCACTCGAGCAAGAAGTGCTTGATCAACTGGGTAACCCGACAAGTGCATTTCGGCTTGTTCAACAAGCTCACTGCTACCAATTCGAACCACGCAACAATGACTTGCATAGTCCTTAATTAATTGATCTGTATATTGGCGCTTAACCGTTGCCGGAGTCGCTAATAACCCTATCACCGCGCTTTGGGTCATCTGGGCTGCGGGCTTTATAGCGGGTACAACGCCGACAAAGGGCACATCAAACTCCGCCCGTAAATCCGGCA
>NZ_LWGJ01000497.1:0-788 GCF_001635845.1 Oleiphilus sp. HI0132
GAATGCAGACTTCAGATCATTTACTACAAATATACGTATCCCGGCAAGTTTCTACCAGAAAGCTATTAGCTTTAACTAGTTTTAATAGTTGAGATTAAAGGCAGGCCTCTTACGAAAGTAAGGGGCTTTTTTGTTTGTGTTTGCGATATTTATAGTTGGCAAATCGATGTGGCTTATTTGGGGGTGAAAAAAACGGTCTGGTTGTATCCTGCAGGTCTTAGGCCTGGTCTATAGATTGGAGTGGATCTACAAAGAATTAATTCAAAGCGCAGCTTTGATAAAGTTAGGAAAGTGGGAATAAGAAGTTGGCTCCCCGAGCTGGGCTCGAACCAGCGACAAACGGATTAACAGTCCGCTACTCTACCAACTGAGTTATCGGGGAACAGAAGACTAACGAAGACTTCGTTAATCAAGGCCGCGTATACTAAAGAGCAAAGCGGCCCAGGTCAAGACCTTAAAGTACTTTTTTGAGACGTGAAATTGCTGACTCTAATATTTCCATGCTGGTTGCAAAGCTTAGGCGCATGCATCCAGGAGACCCAAAAGCAGACCCAGGTACAAGTGCCACACCTGCTTCACTTAGCAGCATCTCGGCCATTTCAACATCGTTAGATATATTCGCTAGATTGTCGATAGCACCCTGGAAGTTTGGAAAGACATAAAATGTTCCATCGCCAGAAATACATTCCACGCCGGGAAGTTCATTAAGCGCTGCGACAAGATAGTCGTGGCGCTTTTTAAACTCGGTAACCATTGTTGTGATGCATTCCTGGCTGCCATTTAGTGCT
>NZ_LWGJ01000498.1:0-787 GCF_001635845.1 Oleiphilus sp. HI0132
TCGGGTCCATAGTTGGGTCAACGCCAATACGTTCAAACGCTGTAATGTGCGACCAGTCCATCTCTACATAGTGGTGTTCTGAGCCAGCATAGCTGTGTAGCATGGCAACCATGACCAAATCGGCGTAATCCGCTTTTTCAACTTCTCGAGTGAAATTAACACACTCTTTGGGTACAGGTTTGAGCTCGGATGGAAAGTCCCATTTCTCTAATATCTTCTGACCCACGATGGGCTGAAGTTCATCCAAAAGGTTGTCGAGCATTACGCTATTTATTTGAACGTCGTTATCTTCAACGTACTTAAGGACCGGCAAAGAACCGATGGAATAAACGAGTCCGGCCAACGTCGCTTGGCCTGCAGCCAGATGAGGGTGCTGCCGTGCGAGCACACTACATATACCCGCTACTTCGGTACTGCGCTCCCAAGTCTCGCGCATACGCTTGTCGATCATCTCTGAAGTTGCTTGGAACATCTGCTCCATTGCGAGGCCTGTTGCAAGATTACTCGTATATTGCATGCCTAAGCGGTTTACTGCCATGTTTAGCGTAGTGATTTCATTTGCACCGCGAAACAAAGGGCTGTTGCTAACCTTGAGTAGGCGTGCTGATAAGGCAGTATCTTTGTTAATAACGTCGATCAGGTCGAATAACCCCGAATCTTCGTCTTCGCTGATTCTCTTAACATCTAAAGCAATTTCAGGAAGCGTTGGTAAGACAATAGTGTCGTTCTCAATTGCTTCCAATATATCTTGTTTTATCTTCTGACCAATTTCTGACATGAATACCTC
>NZ_LWGJ01000499.1:0-1152 GCF_001635845.1 Oleiphilus sp. HI0132
AGCACCTTTTCGTTCAAGCGCTGCATTGGTAGCTACCGTACTTCCATGAATAATACAAAGCTGTTTATTATCGACAGCTGAGTTTAAACCTAGTTCTTCTATTCCCTGCAAGATTGCTTGAGCAGGGTTTGAAGGGGTTGATAGTACTTTATGAATACGCACTTCTTGTTCAGTGAGCAAGACAAAGTCGGTAAAAGTGCCTCCGGCATCAACACCTAAGTACAGGATTTCATCCTCATCGCTTAAAGAAGATTTGGGATTGTGAAGCTTAGGGGAATTGGACACTTGCCTTTCCTTTGTATCAAAATGCGTGATTTGTTCTATCTATGAGGAGCCAAGTTTGCCTGAATTGCCAGAAGTAGAAACCTCTCGCCGGGGCATTGAGCCTTATATCAAGGGGCATAAAATCTTATCCATCAAGATCTATCAGCAAGCTTTGCGTTGGCCTGTTTCTAATGAACTCTATGAAATGACAAACCAGCCGGTTAGCGATGTTCTCAGGCGAGGTAAGTATATAATCATCTGTGTCCCTGACGGAAGTATACTGCTGCATTTAGGTATGTCTGGGAGTTTGCGTATAGTCGACGAGAGGACGCCACGGATAAAACATGATCATGTTGAATTCCACCTTTCCTGTGGAAAAATACTGCGCTTTAACGATCCGCGAAGGTTTGGCAGCATATTATGGTCTTCCAATTGGCAAGCGCATCCTTTAATTGCTTCTTTGGGGCTTGAACCTCTAAATGAGGAGTTCGACGGAGCGTATCTTCATCAAGCTGCCAAAAAGAGAAAACAAGCGGTTAAACAGTTCCTGATGAATAGTAAGCTTGTTGTTGGTGTTGGCAATATTTATGCAAACGAAGCTTTGTTCAAAGCGGGCATCTCTCCTATTCGATCAGCCTCTCAAATCTCTTTAAAGCGCTATAACTTGCTTGCAGATACCATCAAAGAGGTCTTGCGTAAATCCATCAAACAAGGAGGTACAACTCTAAAAGACTTTGTGGGAAGTGATGGAAAGCCAGGATACTTTAAGCAAGAGCTGAATGTGTATGGCCGAGGGGGTGAAGCCTGTGTCGAGTGTGGACAAGCGCTAAAGGAAATCAGGCAAGGTAATCGTGCAACGGTGTACTGTTCACAGTGTCAAAAATAATC
>NZ_LWGJ01000500.1:0-6174 GCF_001635845.1 Oleiphilus sp. HI0132
TTAATGATACGCGGGAGTATACCATGCCATCTTTTGATACGGTCTCAGAACTTGACATGCATGAGGTCACAAATGCAATTGATCAAGCAAAACGTGAACTAGGTAACCGTTGGGACTTTAAAAATGTTCAGGCCGATATTGTTGTCGAAGGGACACGAGTCACTTTTTCAGCCGAGCAGGACTTTCAGCTTGAACAGCTTATCGAAATGCTGCAGATGGCATTTGCTAAACGAAAGCTTGATGTTCGTTCTCTGACTGAGGCGGGTGACAGTAAAGCGGGCAAGTTAGTTAAAAGAAGTTTTGATATCAAACAGGGAATTGATAAAGATGTTGCACGAAAAATGGTTAAGATGGTGAAAGAAGCCAAGCTTAAAGTTCAGGTGGCAATTCAAGGTGATAAAGTTCGTGTTACGGGTAAAAAACGAGATGACTTGCAAGAAGTGATGCGCTTCTTCAAAGAATCGGATCTTGATATTCCGCTGCAATTCAATAATTTTAGAGATTAAGCTTAGAACGCTGAATCGGCTGTTGCTTCCTTTAGGGTGCTTTTATCTTCAATTCGCGATGAAAATATAAAAATATGTCTCAAGCACACTTAGGCTGGCGCCAGTCTTTAAGCTCTCTAAAGCACCCTCGGGTTCTGTCGATGCTGTTCTTCGGGTTTTCGGCAGGAATTCCCTTACTGTTAATATTTTCTTCGCTGTCTTTATGGTTGCGTGAAGCAGGGGTCGAACGCTCGACGGTTACTTATTTTAGCTGGGCGGCTTTAGCCTATTCTTTCAAATTCTTATGGGCGCCACTTGTTGATCGCCTTCCTGTGCCTTTGCTAACAGCCAGAATGGGGCGTCGAAGAGCATGGTTATTGATTTCCCAGCTAGCTGTTATGTCTTCTATCGCAATGATAGCTGCCGTTAACCCGGCTCAAGAAAGTGCTTTGAGCGTTATGGCTTTTGCGGTTGTGATGCTGGGGTTCTCATCGGCGACGCAAGATATTGTAATCGACGCCTATCGAATCGAGTCTGTTGGCACCGACCTGCAGGCATTGATGTCTTCCACCTATATTGCGGGCTATCGTATTGGCATGCTGGTCTCGGGAGCAGGGGCTTTGTTACTGGCCAGCTCTTTTGGCTCATCTGGTGAGGAATATGTCTATGATGCTTGGAGATCTACCTACTTGCTGATGTCTTTGACCATGTTAGTCGGGCTTGCTACGACCTGCATGGTGAGAGAGCCGAGCACAAGTAATGATACAAATAGTGCTTTTACTTCTGCTCAATATCTGAGGTTTTTGCTGTTATTTGTCGCCAGTATTGCACTGTTTGTATCGGTGTATATTCTAGGCTCTGAACTGGCTGCAGAATTGAAAATCTTCTTGGCTGAGTTGTTTAAGAACTCTGCTTTAGGGAACTTGCTAGTTGAATGTTTACGCCTGCTTACAGGGCTTTTAACTGTCGCACTGTTTATTCGTTCGATGGCCAATACCCCCTTTTACGAAAAGACACTCATACATCAATCTTATATTGCTCCCGTTGAAGAGTTTTTTAGCCGCTACGGTCTAAAGCTAGCGGTCTTATTGTTGATATTTGTCGGCTTCTATCGTATTTCAGATATTGTCTTAGGGGTAATCGCGAATGTTTTCTTTCAGGATATGGGCTTTAGCAAAACAGAGATCGCGACGGTTGTAAAAACCTTTGGCCTATTTATGACGATCGCAGGGGGATTTTTAGGAGGCGTGTTATCTGCTCGTTATGGTGTGATCAAAATGCTTTATACCGGTGCTTTTTTAACCGTCGCAACTAATCTCTTGTTTATGCTGCTGGCAGAGTCGGGTCATAATATTGAGTTGCTGTATTTTGTGATCTCGGCCGATAACCTAACGGCAGGATTGGCCAGTGCGGCATTTATAGCCTTCCTTTCAAGCCTGACCAATGTGTCTTTTACCGCTGTTCAATATGCAATATTTAGTTCGCTGATGACGCTTTTGCCAAAAGTAATCGGAGGGTATTCGGGGAGTATGGTTGATAATTTGGGCTACTCAAACTTCTTTTTACTTGCGAGTTTGATGGGTGTCCCCGTTATTGCCTTAATATATTGGATTCAACGTTATTCTGCGTTTAAGGATGCTTAGCGGCTCTCGTTCATAGACAGTAGGCTAACGTTAAATATAGCATTGTCTGTTTTTGATAAGTTCAATGAAGTCTGTTTCCGATATTGGCGGGCAATAATGATAACCTTGAACAAGGTCGCAATGCATATCTTGAAGGAGCGAAGCCATGTGATGGTTCTCGACGCCTTCTGCGACGACTTGTATTCCCAGTGCATGAACCATCTCAATGATGCCTCGAACTAAGGTTCGATCTTCCTGTGATACGAGAATTTCATCAATAAAACTCTTATCAATTTTGAGGATTTCAATTGGTAACTTTCTCAGATAACTCAAAGATGAGTGGCCTGTACCAAAGTCATCTATTGCGGTTCTGATACCCATGCTTTTTATTTCGTGGAGCGTCTGAACTGCCAGGTCCAAATCGTCCATAATTGCGGTCTCAGTCACTTCAAGCTCAAGTGTTGAAGGGTCAATTCCAAATGTGCCCAGTGAGCGTGCTAGGTCTTCTTGAAGCAAGCCTCTATGGAAGTGACGTGCAGAAATGTTGAGTGCCAATATGAAGTCGGAGTCAAGATAGGTCTGCCACTCTTTTAGGTGTTTGCAGCATTGATGAATTACCCATTGGCTGATAGGAATAATTTGGCCATTTTCTTCAGCAATTGGGATGAACTCAAAGGGGTTGCGATATTTTCCATCTTCTTGCTTCCAACGGATCAGTGCTTCAGCGCCTTTGATGGAGCCAGTGTCGAGATCAATTTTGGGTTGGAAGAATAACTCAAACTGCTCTTGCTCTAGCGCAACATTTAACTGACTGCGTATTTTTAAGCGATGCGCTGGCTGGTCGTTCTCACTTGCTTGATATATCACATATGTATTTTTGCCACGTTTTTTGGCTTGATACATGGCAATGTCAGCATTACTAATTAATTTGTCGGAGTCATTGCCGTGATCGGGGGCGGCGGCAATGCCGATACTCGCGCTCATGTAAATATCTTCATTGCCTAAATGAAATGGTGTGCCAAAAGAGTCAACAATTGCTTGTGCAAATTGTTTGGCATTATCTGTGCCATCTTGTTTTTCCATCACTGCAATGAATTCGTCACCACCATGTCTAGATAGTAGTGTGTGAGGGGGCAGCTCGGCTTCAAGGCGCAGAGTTATGGCCTTGAGTAGTGCATCGCCAACACCGTGTCCCAGAGAGTCATTTACATCTTTAAATCCATCAAGGTCGATAAACAGGACAATCGTCTGGTCTTTGTTTTGACTTGCCGAAGTCAGGGCGGTATCGAGCCTGTTTGATAGAAGCCTGCGGTTAGGTAGGCCAGTAAGCAAGTCATGATAAGCTCGGTGACGGGCTTCCTCTTCTTTGAGTTTTAGTTCGCTGATATCCCTAAAGCTCCAAGCCAGGCCAATAATCTCGCCAGAGTTGTTTTTCGTCTGGGGGTTGGAATATGCCTCAATAGTTCGACCCTTTAGTGTTTTTATTTCACACAGACGCTGCTCTTTGGGAGTCTCGAGGCTGAATTTAAACTCGGCTGTCAGTGAGTTTGGCTCGCTGATGAGGGTTTCTGTTTCTTTTAGAAAGTCTGCTATATGGTTGATGTTCTTTTCTTCAGGGTCGATACGGAACATCTCACAGAAATTTGGGTTGTAGAGTCTGACTCTACCTTCCAGATCGAGCACTAATAGAGCTTCATGGCTCGACTCTAAACTTGCATGCAATAGTGAATGAGATTCTTTAAGCGCACTCTGGGTTATCTTAAGTTCTGTAACTTGGCGCTCTAGTTCTTTATTGCGTGTAATGAGTTCCTTTGCTGACAGTTGAACGGAGCGCTCGAGGGTTGTTCTTTGTTCATCAGCTTCGACATAACTATTATGTACGGCATTCAAAAATGCAGTAATGCGAGGGTCATCCGGCACTTCTGATAGGTGCTTTTCGATCTGCTCTAGAATGAGTTTATGGTACTTCATAGCTTTCGTTTGTACTGCATGTTACTTAATGAACGTAGAGTCATTAATTTTCTATGTTACAAGGTTATCTCTACTTCACTTTAGAGTGCGTGCTGAAAATGCTTTTTAACCTAGGAAAGCAGGAGTCGAGTTCTCATTAAGTACCCGGCACATGACTATTTCAAGTGAATCTACTTAAATTTAGACTATATTTCTGTGTTTCGCTGTGAAATTTTAATGTTACTTGAATTGTCTTTTAGCCAAGCCAGAGATATTGGCACATAGAAGTAGAGCTCAGTGGCATAGGCACGCCTTCTGTTTCCAACAGTGAAGTTTGTTCCAGAAACTTATCGGAGCCTATCGGGAAGGAGCACTTTCCTTGAGCATTAATTATTCGGTGCCAAGGAATGCGGCTGTCTTTAGGTAGTTGTTTTAATATGTAGGCGACGTAACGTGCTTTGCCTGGGTGCCCTGCCAGGGATGCTATTTTCCCGTAAGAACAGACTTGCCCGCTGGGGATGCTCGCCAAGCAGGCCAGTATAGCCTGCTTGCATTCACTTTCGTTTGTTGCCATTGGGAGTTAGATTCTTAGTCCACCATCGACATCGATGACCCGGCCTGTAAGGTAATTATTTTCAAAAATGTGCACCACACTTTGTTGAATATGGCTAGGTTGGCCGGGGCGACCTAAAGGGATAACTTTCTTCATATGGTCTTGAGCCTCAGGTTTCATACTGGCTGTCATTTCCGTTTCCATAAAACCGGGAGCGATCGCCATAGAGCGAATATTATAGCGCGCGAGTTCCTTGGCCCAAGTGACGCTTAATGCAACCACGCCAGCTTTAGCCGCGCTGTAATTACTTTGTCCAATATTGCCTTCTCTGGCGATACTGGAAATATTAATAATACAACCCTCTGAATTGGTGTTAACCATCAGGCGGGCAGCTTCACGGCCACACAGGAATACACCACTAAGGTTAACGTCGATCACGCTTTGCCATTGCTGCAGGCTCATGGTTTGGCTAACTTTGCCATCTTTAGCTTTTAGCAATAAACCGTCTCGTAGAATGCCGGCATTATTAACGAGGCCATTCAGCTTTCCAAAATCGCGCTCAATCGTATTAAAGGTGTTCTCTACGTCAGCCTCTTGGGCAACGTTGCAAACATAGGTTTTAGCTGTGACGCCCAGTGCTTCGCACTCATTAGCGGTTTCATCAAGACGTTCTGCATTCATGTCGATCAGAGCGAGATTAGCTCCTTTTTCAGCAAGGCCTAAAGCCATTTCTCTTCCTAAGCCTTGAGCGCCGCCTGTAATTGCAATAACTGCATCTTGTAATTTCATGTTCTGCCTATATTAATACCAGATTGGGGCGTGTTGGGTATCGAGGGATCACCCCTAACCCTTAAATGAGAATCTATCTTAATGGCTTGTTAGGATAAGAAAAAGGATTAATGCAGTCGGGTACTAATAAATCTCGACTTGGAGTAAGTATGCAAATTTTATTTTTACTGTTCTTGATTGTTCCTATCATTGAGATGTTGGTATTAATTGAGGTGGGCTCATTTATTGGTGTCTTTTATACAGTGTTGCTGGTGTTATTGACGGCAGTCATAGGTGTGACGCTGCTTAAAAAACAGGGGCTGAGTACCTTTATCAGAGCTAATCAGAAGATGCAAAGTGGCCAGATGCCAGTCTCTGAAATTGGTGAAGGGATGATGTTGGCAATCGCGGGAGCATTGTTGCTTACCCCTGGGTTTGTGACCGATACGATTGGCTTTATTTTATTGACGCCGGGCTTTAGAGCTTCGTTTGCCAAGATGATTGCGAAAAATCTGGTACAGAATTCCTCACAAAGCGGCTTTTATTCCCAGACAACTTATAGACAGTCGTCTCAGGCGGAGGAGCAGCCGGTTAAGGACCCTTTCTCTGCCCAGGAATTTCCCCAACGTACCGTTCCGCCTGAAGAGATCGCCGAAGGTGAGTTTCAAGAGATAAAACAAGAAAAAGAAAAATAAGTGCTTGAAAAGCTTTCTATCATCCCCATTTATAGAGTCACTTATCAATGAAAATTGTAAGTTTAAAATGCAACTTATTGTTTTTATTAAATAAAATAAAG
>NZ_LWGJ01000501.1:0-490 GCF_001635845.1 Oleiphilus sp. HI0132
AATCTCTCATCAACAGTTTTTATGAACAACACTAGGTATTACGTCAATGTTTAGTATTTGGATCACATATTATGTGATCTATATTTGGTCATCTAGGTGTATCATGGGAGTCGTAAACAGTAGATAAGTAAAATATATAGATGTGAAAGAAGACAAACATGGACTCACTAACCCAAGCAGCACTAGGCGCCACTGTTGGCCATACATTATTAGGTAAACATATCGGCCGTACAGCTCCAATTATCGGGGCAATTCTGGGGACTTTGCCAGACCTTGACGTACTTATTCCTTTTGGGGGCCAAGTTGAAGACTTTACCTATCATAGAAGCTTTAGCCACAGTCTGATTATCCAGATCGCTGTGGCGCCCCTACTAACATGGTTAATACTGCACTTTCGCCCAAGCTATCGTCCAATATCCAAGCAATGGTTCATTGCGATTCTCGCGATTTTTTGGACTCACTCCCTACTCGACGCCTGCACCGTATATGG
>NZ_LWGJ01000502.1:0-545 GCF_001635845.1 Oleiphilus sp. HI0132
TAAATATTTCTAATGGAATATGCATAAACTGCGCCTAATGGTGATTTTGGAAAAAACAAAACCTGAAGCGATAAGCAAAGCCTAGAAAACTAAACTTAAGCTATTGTTAAATAACAAATTAACTTGAAATACTTTATATAAAGCTAATATTAAAAACTAGCCTTTCAATCTAAGGCATGAAGAAAGGAGCCAAAAGTTCGTCAACACAAACAAATAAAACCGTCATATTTTTGCCTGTTTATGCTGACACTCTATCCCTGAGTGTTTGTAAGCGCCCCGGCGTTCCAACATCGAGCCAATAGCTCTGGATACGCTCACCACCAACTCGCTGTGCTTCAATCGCAGTTCGTAGCTGAGGGCCCAATTGCGAAGGGCCAGGTTTTATATCCTTAAAGAAATCTCGGTGAAACAAAGCAATTCCGGCATAGGTCAGGTGCTTGCCATCATTTGTATTCGCTGACAACTTACCGCTACTTTGTAAGACAAAATCCCCTTTTAAATTGTGCTCAGGATTATCCACTAGCGCGAGATAAGCCTCCCGCGAC
>NZ_LWGJ01000503.1:0-922 GCF_001635845.1 Oleiphilus sp. HI0132
ACTGATGAAGAATAAAGCTCAAAAACAACTCTCGTTTGAACCTCAATACCATCGAAAGTTGGCACAAGGAAAGTACACGCCTATATCAAAGAGGCTAATTAAGGGTAGCAACTCAATTTCGAGTGAAGACGTTGCTGAAGAGCGAGATTGCATACTTGCTGAAGGTTTCACGGTTTGTGAAAGCAGAGCAGAACTGTCTGCGGCGAAAATTGATAATTCAGATAAAGGTGATGTGGCAGCCGTTATAGCCAATACCAACCCCTTATTCAAGTTACATAATAAGTAAGCGCTTGCTGAAAAAAAATTAAACGAGAGCTTTGCCTCGTAGTAGTTGTCGCAGTCGAATGAGAAATAGGAATTATTGATGGATTTATTGTATTGGCATTGGATTGTTTTTGGGATTTTTCTTGTTCTTTTAGAGCTCGTTATCCCTTCATTCACCGCGCTTTGGTTTGGTATTGGCGGGGTATTGGTTGGCATGTTACTTCTTGTCGAGCCGGATCTAAGTACTACCTTTCAGATAAGCGCCTGGGCTATTTTATCTGCCTTACTCACCAGCATGTGGTTCAAAATACTCAAACCCTCGCGGGATAAGGTAGTTTTACCAGCGCTTGATGAAATTCAGGGTGAACTAGGCGTGACGCTGACGCCTCCTTCCGGGGAAAGGCCGGGGCGCGTTCGCTTTTCTACTCCCATTAAGGGCTATGATGAGTGGGACTTTGAGTCTGATGATCAACTAGATGTAGGAGATGCGGTTAAAGTAACCGGTGTCACTGAACATCGACTAGTGATGAAAAAACAATAAATTATCTTTTAGGAGCAAGGGATTATGGAAGCAGGATTATACATAGCAATAGCGATATTTATTTTATTACTGGTGACGGTTGCACAAGGTGTAAGGCTCGTACCTCAGGGCTATCAG
>NZ_LWGJ01000504.1:0-948 GCF_001635845.1 Oleiphilus sp. HI0132
TTTAGTAATCGCTTCTTCATGGCTTCGAACCGTGGCATTTTCTGGCTGACGTAAGCCCAAGCGCTCAATCATTTGCTGGAAGCGCTCACGATCTTCTGCACGGTCGATTGCGTCTGGGCTAGTACCAATAATTGGCACTCCAGCTTCTTCTAAACCACGCGCAAGCTTAAGTGGCGTCTGACCGCCATAATGCACAATCACGCCCTTTGGCTTCTCTAGCTGAACGATTTCTAATACGTCTTCCAGGGTAATTGACTCAAAGTACAAACGGTCTGAAGTATCGTAATCCGTTGAAACCGTCTCTGGGTTACAGTTGATCATGATGGTCTCGTAACCGTCTTCACGCATGGCAAAGGCAGCATGAACACAGCAGTAATCGAACTCAATACCCTGGCCAATACGGTTAGGGCCACCACCGATAACAATGATCTTTTCTTTGTCAGTAACCTGAGACTCACACTCTTCTTCATAGGTTGAGTACATGTAAGCCGTGTTCGATGAGAATTCTGCAGCACAGGTATCAACACGCTTATAGACAGGGCGAATATCGAAGCCCTGACGTAGCGTACGCAATTCTTTCTCGGTAATACCAAGTAGCTCTGCCAAACGGTGATCAGCAAAACCCTTACGCTTAAGACGAAGCATCGCTTCAGCAGTCATGTCTGTGCGTGTCATATTCGATACAACACACTCTTCTTCAATCAAATCTTCAATCTGAACCAGGAACCAAGGGTCGATGCCGCTTAGCTTGTAAATTTCATCAACCGACATGCCAGAACGGAAAGCATCACCGACATACCAGATACGCTCGGCACTCGGGTTACGAAGCTCTCGAATCATCTCTGATTTAGCATCTTCAGAAGCCAGATCCAATTTCGGCTCGAAGCCGTAAGAACCGACTTCCAAACCACGTAAAGCTTTCTGTAGCGATTCCTGGAAGGTTCGGCC
>NZ_LWGJ01000505.1:0-812 GCF_001635845.1 Oleiphilus sp. HI0132
CCGCACAACAAGTCCGAACAGTTAATGTCGGCGACTTTACTGCACCAATGATAACTCTAATTGGCAACACAACCGTAAATATTGAACTTGGCTCAAGCTATACCGATGCAGGCTCAAGTGCGACAGATAATATTGATGGCGACCTGAGCTCCAGTATTATTTCAAGCGGAACAGTCAACCCTCTTGCGACTGGAACATATGTAATTAGCTATGACGTAAGTGATGCAGCTGGGAACAATGCCGTACAGCTTACGCGAACAGTAATCGTCACCGATACTACCGCACCGGTTATCACATTACTTGGCTCGGCAAGCATCAACCATGAACAAGGAACTGCTTATAGCGACCGTGGCGCCAGTGCTACAGACAATACTGACGGTGATATCACCGCCAGCATCACTGTATCCGGTTTTGTCGATGCAAATGCCGCTGGCACATACACTCTCAATTACAACGTTAGCGACAGCGCAGGAAATAACGCAACAACACTAACACGTACTATTACAGTTGTTGATACAACGCTACCGGTATTGACCTTAAGCGGAAGTACTCCAACTAATCATGAGCAAGGAACAAGCTATACCGATGCAGGCGCATCCGCCAGTGATACCGTTGACGGAGACTTAACTGCAAATATCCTTGTCACGGGCTCCGTTGATGCAAATACTGCCGGCTCCTATATTCTTACTTATAATGTTATCGATACATCCGGTAACGCAGCCACATCTATTACAAGAACCGTTATCGTGGCCGACACGACAGCCCCTTCTATTACCATTCTCGGCAGTTCAGCCGTCAACCATGAACAAGGC
>NZ_LWGJ01000506.1:0-943 GCF_001635845.1 Oleiphilus sp. HI0132
GTCACGATCACTGACTGAATCAAGAGAGTTCTCACTAGGTCGGTCAAAGCCTAATAACTCGGCCGTAATGCTACGATCAATAGGATAAGTCGTTCCCGCCAAAGCTGCTGCACCTAGCGGCATAATATTCACGCGCTTACGACAGTCCATCAAACGCTCATAGTCACGTTGAAGCATCTCGTTCCAAGCAAGAATATGATGACCAAAAGTGACTGGCTGAGCTGTTTGCAAATGAGTAAAGCCCGGCATTATTGTTGCAGCCTCACGCTTAGCAAGCCTTACCATGCCATCCTGAAGACGAGTAATTTCACTGGCAATCACATCGATTTCATCTCGTAGATACAAACGAATATCTGTCGCAACCTGGTCATTTCGAGATCGCCCTGTATGGAGTTTCTTGCCCGTGATACCAATTTTTTCTGTTAAGGCTGCCTCGACGTTCATATGTACATCTTCCAGTTTGACAGACCACTGGAATTTGCCACTCTCGATTTCTGCCTGAACCTCTTTCAAGCCCTGAATGATTTGCGTTTTCTCTTCTTCAGTCAGCACGCCAACTTTTGCCAGCATCGTCGCATGCGCAATAGAGCCCTGGATATCGTGGAAATACAAACGCTGATCAAACTCTACTGACGCAGTAAATTGTTCAACAAAAGCATCGGTAGGCTCGGTAAAGCGTCCTCCCCATGGCTTTTCTTTACTTGAATCACTCTGCGTATTTAGCTGGCCGTTATTGTCGTTTGCATTGCTCATGTTTGATTACCCATCTACACTGAAATTTGTGGAGTCAAAATTGCGGCGCGCATTGTAGCACAAAAGCGAATAATACGCCTTAGTCATCCCTTGTAAAGAAACCAGTCATTTATCATGCATAGAAACGCCAAGCAATCACAGCCAAACAAAAACAGCCATGCTGATGATTCTAAGCAAGCTTCAGGGAGTG
>NZ_LWGJ01000507.1:0-792 GCF_001635845.1 Oleiphilus sp. HI0132
GGTGTGAAATCTGAGCGTGCATCGATCTTTGCAGCCGGCTTTTCCATACTCTACTCATGCTTTAAGGTACTGGGCATCAAAGAAATGGAGTTCACATCGGGCGCGCTTAGGGAAGGTTTGCTGTATGACATACTAGGCCGGATTCAGCATGAGGATGTCAGAGAACGTTCACTTCAATCGATGCAGGCTCGCTATGCTATTGATGTTGAACACGCTGAAAGAGTAGAGAAAACAGCGCTTCATGCATACAAGCAAATTGCTTCGTATTGGGATATAGCCTTACCGCAATGTGAAAATCTACTACGTTGGGCAAGCCGGGTTTTTGAGGTTGGGCACTCTATTGCTCATGCACAATACCACCGGCATGGTGCTTATCTCGTTTATCACTCTGACCTACCAGGTTTCTCGAGATTAACTCAGCTGCACCTTTCTGTGATAGTACGTACTCACAGACGGAAATTTAGTGATGAGCCTTTTATTGGAATGAGTAAACAGGAAACGCAAACACTGAAGCGCCTGTGCACAATATTCAGACTGGCGGTTGCGCTGACAGCAGAACGTAATCAAGCTGAAACGGATTTCACCCTAAGGGCTCAGGACGAGTGCTTATCCCTTAGTATGGGGAAAGGCTGGTTTGAGGCAAATCCCTTAAATACGTCGATCTTGGAGTTAGAGCAAGACTTGTTACGTAAGCAGGGCTTTCTTCTACTGCTAGCTAAAGATTGACGACTTTCCAACTACACGAGATTCTTAATGATTGTTTTAGGTATTGAGTCATCTTGCGATGAGACC
>NZ_LWGJ01000508.1:0-967 GCF_001635845.1 Oleiphilus sp. HI0132
GGCGGACCGAATTTAAGGGGTTACCGTGATAGAAGAGTCTCAACATAATAGTGCTGATGCAGCGGATATTCCGACTTTAGAAGAGTCCGGCACCGCATCCGGCTCTGTTGAAGATACTGGTTTAATGCTTCCATTTGAGCGGTTGCCATTCTCCTTTGCTAAGAAGCAAGGGATAGTATTGTTGAAAAATCAAAATAACGAGTATGAGATTCTTTATCGGGCGGGTCTTAGCTCCCAGGCTTTTGCAGAAGTAAACCGTCTAACTTTTGGTGAGGTTCCTTTTCAACAAGTTGATGAGGCAGAGTTCGACGAAGCTTTAGGGCTTGCTTACCAAAATGACTCTGCAGAAGCAATGCAGATGGTCGAAGGTCTGGGCGACGATATGGATCTGGCCAGCTTGGCAAACTCGGTTCCAGAGACCGAGGACTTATTAGAGCAAGAAGATGATGCGCCGATCATCAGACTAATTAATGCTATTTTGACCGAAGCAGTAAAAAATGATGCTTCAGATGTGCATATAGAAACATTTGAAAAACAGCTTGTCGTTCGCTTTAGAGTGGATGGAGTCTTGCGAGAAATCGTTAAACCCAAGCGCGCACTAGCGCCTTTGCTGGTGTCTCGTATCAAGGTTATGGCAAAACTCGATATTGCTGAAAAGCGTGTACCTCAAGATGGTCGAATTTCATTGCGTGTTGGTGGCAGAGAAGTGGATATCCGTGTATCGACAATGCCTTCAGCGAACGGAGAGAGAATCGTACTTCGTTTACTTGATAAGAACGCAGGGCGTTTGTCTCTCGATATCCTAGGAACATCGGAGCGTGACTCAGATGTTTTAAAAAGTATTCTGGCGAGGCCCCATGGCATATTACTGGTTACCGGGCCAACCGGTTCTGGTAAGACCACTACGTTGTACGCGGGTCTATCTCATATTAATGACCGCAGCCGTAACATTCTGACGGTTGAAGAC
>NZ_LWGJ01000509.1:0-650 GCF_001635845.1 Oleiphilus sp. HI0132
GAATATTGTGAAGATATTGTCGATACTCTCAAGCAAACCTTGGACGACCATAATATTCCTCACCCAACGATTGTCACGGAATCTGGGCGAGCAACTGTCGCTTACTCTTCAATTCTGCTGTTCAATATTCTAGATACCAATATTTTTGAACCAATCAGTCTGCCCGAACCATCGCCTGAGGAGCATCAACTACTCACAAAGATTCGTGAGATAAAAGACTACCTATCGCCACGGCGAGTACAGGAGTGTTATAACGATGCGCATTTTTATCGTGATGAAGTGCGTGCTTTATTCAAGCGTGGGCAGCTCTCATTAAGAGAGCGATCAATCGCAGAAAACTTATTTCTCGATGTTCTTCATTGTATCGCAGACCTGTTAGATACAATGGATAAAACGCCACCAGACCTGGAAGACCTTAAGCTATCGTTGGCAGATATCTACTATGGAAACTTTAGCCTATTTCAATCGCTGCCAGACATATGGGCGATTGATCAACTGTTTCCGATTATGCCAATTCACAGGCTGCATGAGACGCCAACACGTCAGGCAGTGCTGGCGGATATAACCTGTGACTGCGATGGAAAAATTGATAAATTTATCAACGAATTCGGCACAGCAAAAACACTCCCATTACACCCGATTAAAGAAGG
>NZ_LWGJ01000510.1:0-604 GCF_001635845.1 Oleiphilus sp. HI0132
CTGTACAGTTTTTGATCGCACCGATAAAATATCGCTAACACTTTGTAACAGTAAGAGGTCGTTACCGTGCACGATGGATCAAACTTTAAAGAAGCGGAGTCTTCTCACTTAGGTAATCAGGACTCTCGTATCGTCCCGATCGATTTTGATAAACTAAGATACTTAGCTTCGAACAAGCCAGAAGCATTTGAGCGTTACCGTGAAGAGCTCTATCAACAAGCAATCGAGCAAGCACCTATTGAACTTCAGCGCCGTTTGAAAGGAGTGCAGTTCAGGATAAATATGGCCAGGCAAGGTGCCAGAAGCCCATTATCGTCCTGTATGAGACTTTCAGAAATGATGCATGATTCGTTTGTGGAACTACAACTGGCATTGGCAAACCCACGAAAGTATTTACAGGAGCAAAGCAGCAAGCCTGCGGAAAGTGCGGAGATTGTTGAGTTGTTTCCCAAGTAGAGCCTGCCCCGTGCTACCCCGTCAGCGAGCCGTGGAAGGCTCTGCCTACAAGAACAAAAAAGGGGAACCGCTATGGCTCCCCTTTTTTAATTTCTTTGCTGGTTTATAGCAATTCTTCCAACTTAGCCATTACCTTATCAGCAAACTC
>NZ_LWGJ01000511.1:0-5432 GCF_001635845.1 Oleiphilus sp. HI0132
AGTGATAATAAGCTGCCAAGGGGTAAATAGAGTAGGACTTCTCGAACGATGTCAACTGCGGCGCCAATTGACCGTGCTGAGAAGTGAGCCTTGAAAGGTATGACGTTGCTATCGTAGATAAGCTTTTGTTTTATTGCTTTGAGTGATAACTCAAAATCAAAGGGAGATAGCGCCACGGAAAATAAAAATAAAGAATATAAAACGATAGACAATAGTACATCATACTTTTGTTTATCCTTGCTATTTACGTGCGCACTGGGCTCCTGGTATAGCTTGATGCATAACAATGAAATAGATAAGCCTATCATCGATGCCATATAAGGCATGAATATATCGCTCCTGCCTGACTTTATAAAAACTTCTGATACTTCAATGCACAATGAAAAGAAAAGGCAGTGGACAGCGGGTACTAGAATGTTAGGTGTTTGGCGTTTTATTTGAATATGTGCGCTTAAAAAGGCAAGTGGTATGAATATGATACAATTCAACGTTAAGTACTGCCAATCTACTGATGCGGATGAAAAGTGGAAAAAGGGGTCAAGAATCAAGCGTGGCATGTCACTGTTTTGACTGTTTAGCTTTGCATAGATATCAGATAATGAGACGGTGATATTAAGAGGTAGTAAACAGGTTATATAAGCGACCGCTATATAGATAAACCGGATTCCAGATATGTTTTGCAATGCCGCATTATCTGATTTTTGCTCTATACCAAGTAAGCTAGAAGGTGAAAAGTGAAAGTGCTTTAGTGCAATATAGGCGACAAAATAGCTCGTGATAAAACCTGAAGTATTTGATATTACGTCTGAAATATCGGAATAGCGCCCAATAAATGCTTGCGTTATTTCAACTAGTGTACTGACTAAAAAACCAACAAACAGATAGGGGCTCATTAATCTAGGAGAGGATTTACTCGCTATATATAGGGAACAAAGAAAGCCCAATGGCATATACAGCAGTATGTTCGTAGCAACATCTCTTAGGTTGTGAAAATTAAAAGAAAATGCACTCCCTTTTTCGAGTAGGGTCTGGATTGCACTTTCTGTGCTGGGTGCCTTTCCTGTTAGGTAAAAGCTTGCCGCTAGAATAAATAGTAAATATAGAAGTAGAAGAAGCCCAAAGCTTAGTCGTGTTATATTTGGGCTTGTTTGTAACGGCATTTGAGTTTCCCTATTTCTGTTAAGAGTAAATAATAGCTTTAGACTTTACCACTCAATAGCTTGGCGGCCACTTTGAATAGGAATACTTTTATGGCGTCACTGATCTTTTTGTCACCGGATATAGGGCTTAGCTTGATTCCCAGTCTCCTCTTAACTAATTCATTAAAGCGCAAGGCTAAGCCTTTCTTCTGAGTTTCTTTCGTGTTGAAGATAATTGATACTGAGGCTGAAACTTCATCGCATGTTTTTACCCAGTGTGGTGCTAAATAGGGAATATGAGCGCCTTCACCTGGCTTAATAAAAGTTTTTGTTGAGGTGTTAACAAATTCGTCCCGTAAGCTTGGTGCTACTTTATGGGTTTTGGCTACAAATGTTTCCAGTTCATCATCACTAATTTGTTCTTTATTCCAGGGTTCCCACGTATAGACTTCTTTAGTGCCCGTAAGTTGCATAAGGAAAGTGCTATACCGGTCGATGTGATAAGGCGTTGTGCCATTTGGTGACGTGATAAATAGATAGAGTGTTGAGTCAGTAATTTCTGTACCTAGTTCTTGGGCAAGTTGTTCAAGGTCGTTCTTTAGCCCTGTAAATAGCTCTTTATATTGTTCGTCAATTTCAGGACTTCTAACCATCACAAAAGAGTCTGAAGTCGCCAGATTTTCCAGTGCGTGCTCTAATGAGCATTCTATTTTATGTTCTTTATGAGCTGTATCAAGATTTGCATTGATGTCGACTTTACTAGAGCTGGCATACACGTGCTCCGGGGGAAGTCTGAGGACTAACTCAGATAGACTATCAAGTGATGCTAGAGGTGTCTCCACTACAGACTGGTTAAATTTGAATGACCTTTTGTTGAAGTCGGAGAACTGCTGTTCTTGATCTAGTTTTATGTATTTATACATTTTGCATTCCTTTTTCTCTAGTACTCTTAGTGGAAGAGCTTGTGCGGCTAGCTATTTCTTGAAAATCTACTTATTCACTCGTTTTTTGATAACACGGGCAGAATCACACGCAGTATTTCTTCTTCGGATAAAGGGCTTAATTGAAGCTTAAAACCTTGGTTAAGTTGTTCGATCAGGTTATTTAACCAAAAGCCGTTGTAGACTGTTCCAGCATGATAGTCGGCCAATATCAGGTTGCTAGGGTGATCGCCTTGACGACTCTTAATGGTGACCTTATCAGCTAATCGGGTTTCAAGGTTTATGGGCTCATTATAACGGTCACTATATCGCTTTATTTGCCAGGCGACATCATCTATGAATAATACGCGTTTCTTATCTTGAACGTAACTTTTTAGCTGACGATCAAAACTACCCAGGACTTGGTCTCGGTTTTTGATGTTTTCTAATGTTGGCCAATGTTTATAGCTTTCGGTTAAATTGCAGTCTCGACACATACCAAGAACAGCGACCTTTACAGAAGGGTGGCTCGCCAATAATTGCTCGGTTGCCTCGGTGATCTGACGGACACACTCACTGACAACGTCTTTAGCTGTCTTGTCTAAGCCGCTGACTCCCCATTGTTCTAATAGTTTGGTTGAGCCGAGATTGTTTACGCCGATTCGAATGATGACCAGCCCCTTTTCCCAGAAGTCCGGAGAGCGCTGCAAGCGAGAGATCAGCCATTTTGCTTGATAGGGCCAGCCTTCAAGCAAAGACTGACAGCGAAGTCCGGAAACTGCATAGTTATAGTCGAAGTCTAATTTCTTGGGGGCTCGGGCAGGGAGCTTAAGCCAGTTCTTGATTCTTGCCCAGCGGTAACTTTCACCCCATGTCCCGAATGCTCCAAGATTAACTTGCTCAGATCGAAATCTGTCCCATAGTGCTGGCCAGTTGTAAGTGACGCTATGGAAGTCGCCTCCTCTAGCTTTATTGTCATATTTATCTCGATAGCTATGACTGTCTGAATCACCTAATATTGCGACAGGAAACGCAGCATCACCAGGATCAGAAGTATCGATGCCTGTCTTATTCAGGAATAGCCAGTACGAGGCAAAAACCATTACAAAAAAAAGGCCGATGGTGGTGGTTGTTGGTTTAATCGAAAGCATCCTTGCCTCACTTTAGTAATGTCTGCTTAACCAGTTTTTAATCGCGTCGAACAAGCTGTGCTTATCGTTCAGCATGAAAAAAGTATGGTCAGCTTTGGGGAAATAGACTTCTTCAAATATTTGCGTGAAGAACTCGCCAGGAAATGCATCTTTCATTTGTCCCTGATAGTTGTAGTAGGACTGTACCCCTCCGCTGTAGACATATAGGCACTTGGCTTCGCGTTGATGCAATACTTCCATGTCGGCCTTATATTGACTTTTTTCCGGCAAGCGCCAGACATAGTCATCAACATTATTTGCTTGATTATCGCTCGATTCTGAAGACATAGCTTTGGTTTTAGTCAGCCGCTTAATTAAAGCCTTAATCAGGTTGAAGGGCTGAGATAGCTTTTTGAGAAATTTCACACGATTAAACTTTGGACTTAGGTAACCATAGCCATCTATCCAAACTAAACCTTTGACACGATCATCCTTTACAGCAATTTTGTGAGCGTTCTCGGCACCTGTACAAAGGCCAAAAGAAATTACACTGCAGTGGTTAAACTGAGCTTCAAGGCAATCCAAGGCTGCAAGCATATCCTTGGTAATTTGCTCTGTTCGAGAAGAAGGTGATGCGATGCGGGTGCTATCACCTTGCCCACTCAGGTCAAATCGAAAGCTGGCATACCCTAGATCAGCCAAGAATTTTGCGAGATGTACATGCAAATTGAAAGGGCCTGATTTATGAACTGCACCAGCATTAATTATCAAGAAACAAGGCTTCTTGCAGTCTTCTTCTGGAGCAGTATAGATACCCTGAAGGTGGTGCTGTGGGCCAAAGCTCTGAATTTGTTCAATCATTGACTTAAGCTCTTTAAAATAAATTGGTTGATATTATGTGTTGAGATTGAGCGGTCAATGTCCTTGTAGAAGTACCAATTGCCTTCATCATCAATATGTTGGTAGTTGATATGCTGCCCACCTGTCGCACTTAAGCTTTCATCTTCGGTCGTTGAGATGACGGTGCATGGCGTATCATTAAGGCTATTGAGTTGGTCTGCCAGTCTTAGAGAGTCTATTTGCTTTTGTAATTTCGTACAGTATTGATAGCCAAGGTATTCACCCTGTTTTAGGTCACTGCTTTTCCTTCTAACACTGAAATGCCAGTTTTGAGTAAGTACTTGTTTTTGCAGAGTGTCTAATTTACCAAGATAGTCGGAGCCATTGAGAATCGGGTCCCAAAGGACTAGCTCATTAAACTGGCACTTTGTATTGGCTAATGTAGCAATTGAGGCGCCTAAACGTGAGGCGACACAGACCACCTGCTCAACGCCTGCTCGGGCTTTTAGCTCCTCATATGCTTTGATAAGGTCTTGTTGCCATTCTTCGATACTTTGAGTAGAAAACTCACCAGTGGAGTCACCCACGCCGTGGTAGTCAAAACGCATGCAATAAAAGCCTTGTTTAGCGAGGCTAGTGGCAAGTAGCTGGGTCATTCGATAGTTGCGAAAATACTCATGTCCGATCGGAGAGCTGAATAATATTGCTTTGCTACGATAAGCGCCCGCACCAGGCTCATGTATTACGCCGTAAAGAGGTAATTTACTATCACCGAAGAATACTGGGTGGATTGTTTGCGTTGCGGGAGAATGTAGCTCTGTTTTATTGGTTTCGTCAGAAAGACCTTTAGCCGCTGAGCTTTCTGTAGCGGCTGTTTTTGTGGTCTGATCTATTAGCTCAGCTAGTTGATGTAAGCTTTCCAGTAGTAAGTCTCGAGGCTTCAGTTCAACGTTAAAATGCGCTTGCACTTTATGAATAACTTGAATGGAAAGTAATGAATGGCCGCCGATATCAAAGAAATTATCGTATTTGTTAATATCATGGTTCCCGCATACTTCTCCCCAGCAGAGAGCTAACCACTTTTCTGTGCTTGTCTCGGGGCCTTGACGCGATTCACCGGCAGACATTTGAGTTAGGTTCCAGCTTTGCAGGACTTTTCGATCAAGCTTGTTGTTAAGGGTGCGTGGTAACTCCCCGAGTGCTTCAAGGTGCTGCGGCACCATGTAAGGGGGCAATTGCTGTCGCAGGTGCTCACGAAGTTCACTGAGACTAATCGGGCTATTCTTCCATACAACATAAGCGATGAGCCGCGTATCGCCGGCACGGACTTCTCGTACGCTTAAGGCGCAGTCGTCAATGGCGTCGTGTTGGCGCATAAGCGTCTCAATTTCACCCAGTTCTAT
>NZ_LWGJ01000512.1:0-1234 GCF_001635845.1 Oleiphilus sp. HI0132
ATACCACCTTTGTTCCACTGGGCATTCAAACCACGTGAAATTTTAAGAGGTGAGTCCATACCAACATTACGCTCAAACGACTCGCCGTAGTTACCTACCTGCTTAACGATGTTATAGGCCCAACCGGCTTCCAAACCAAGCTTCTCACCAGCATCACCCTCAGAACCCATCAAACGTTTTTGAGCCGGGTTACCTTCAGCTTTAGCCTGATCTACATTTGTACTGTTAACACCTAAGAATTCTGCTTCTATCAAGGCGTTCATTGTCCACTTAACGATATTGAACCAACCATCATCACCCTGTCTAACCACTGGGCCTAATGGTTCTTTTGAAATAACTTCAGGCAAAACCATTGCTGAAGAAGGGTCTTTTAGGCCGATACGAATCGAATATAATTGTGATTGATCAGAGGTTAATACGTCACAACGGCCGCTTTCAAAGCCTGCACGAGTCTGATCTGAAGTATCATATGTAACTGCTGTGTACTTCATACCATTTGCACGGAAGTAGTCAGCCATGTTCAATTCAGTGGTGGTACCTGCCTGAATACAGGCAGATGCTCCATCGAGCTCTAATGCACCAGTTCCTGGCTAATATTAGAGAAACAGACGCTATCGCTCACGTTGTACGCTGCTTCGAAGATGAAAACGTTGTTCACGTTTCTGCCAAGGTGAACCCTCAAGCCGACGTTGATGTAATTAATACCGAGCTTGCTTTATCTGACCTTGATACCGTAGAAAAGGCTATCAAGCGTTTCACCAGAACAGCCAAGAGCGGTGATAAAGATGCGAAGAATGCTCTGAGCCTACTTGAGGATAAACTACTCCCTCACTTGAACGAAGCAAAAGCGGTTCGCGGCCTTGGTTTGAATGATGATGAACTAGCAATTATCAAAGAGCTTTGCCTGCTTACAATCAAGCCTACAATGTATATTGCCAACGTTGATGAAGACGGTTTTGAAGACAACCCTCACCTAGATAAAGTTCGTGAAATCGCAGCAGAAGAAAACGCTGTAGTCGTCGTGATCTGTAATAAGCTAGAAGCAGAAATTGCTGAGCTGGATGACGAAGAACGCGATGAATTTTTAGCAGACCTTGGCATGGAAGAGCCAGGCCTTGATCGTGTCATTAGAGCTGGCTACGAGCTACTTGGTCTACAAACCTACTTCACTGCAGGTGTAAAAGAAGTTCGCGCCTGGACAATGAAGCAAGGCGACCCTGCCCCTAAAGCCGCT
>NZ_LWGJ01000513.1:0-845 GCF_001635845.1 Oleiphilus sp. HI0132
GCAGCGATACAAATATCGGGCCCCATTGAAGCAAATATCGCCAGAAAGTCTGGAATCTACCGAAGCTACTTGCATTTATTTATTTCAGATATGAAGGCTCGCTCGCAGCTTGTACATAGCTTGCGCTGTTATCTAGATTCGCGTAAATCCCATAAAACCAAGCTATATATCGACGCAGACCCCCTCGATTACGTCTAATAGCAATACTTGGAGTCAGAGTAAAAAGCGCACTTTTTACTCTGACTCCAAGTATTAGCGTTTAAATCTTGAACGGAATCATAGATAATACGCCCCCTTTTAATTTCCCATTGGCTTTTGTAAATCTGGACGCGCATGAAAGAACTGATAATTGAACTTGTACAAACGGTTGTGACTGAACTTAGCAACGAGAACGTCATTCCTTCGGACGCGAGTTATAAGATCAATATTGATGCGACAAAAGATAAAGCGCATGGCGACTATGCCTCGAATATAGGGCTAGTCTTAGCCAAGCAGGCCAAGATGCCACCTCGAGCGCTTGCTGAGCAAATCGTTGAAAAGATCACCGCTCAAAATAATGCAAGCGTAGACAAAATTGAAATTGCTGGCCCTGGCTTCATCAACTTTTTTATGAGCTCCGCCAGCAGCTTTGCCGTCCTCAGTTCAATTATTGAAAATGCGGATAAATATGGACACAACAACTCAGGTAAAGGCCAAAAAGTTCAAGTCGAGTTTGTTTCCGCTAATCCTACCGGCCCATTGCATGTGGGGCATGGCCGTGGCGCAGCAGTCGGTGACAGCATTTGCAGACTTCTCGGTGCAAATGGCTGGGATGTGACCAGCGAGTTCTATTACAACGATGCTGG
>NZ_LWGJ01000514.1:0-744 GCF_001635845.1 Oleiphilus sp. HI0132
AATCTCCAAAGGTATTTAAAACGAGGATAAGAGAATGTTGACGAATGACATTTTGAACGCGCTTAAAGGCTATACCGCCAATATGCAGAATGATATCACCTTTGTTGTGCAAACAGGTGAGCATGACAAAAAAGCGGAGTTGATGGAATTTCTCAGCAGTTTCGCATCGGTTAGCGACAAGATTTCACTTGAAGAACGTGATATAAAATCAGTATTGCAAAGCCCGGTAAGTTTTTTGTTAGAACGTGATGGAGAAGATACGGGAATTCGGTTCTCCGGTATTCCTGGCGGTCACGAATTCAATTCGCTAGTGCTTGCGGTGCTTCACGCTTCGGGTACTGATATGAAGTTGGATGATTCAATAAAGTCGATCATAAGTGGTGTACAGGAAGCACTTAACTTCGAAGTCTTTGTAAGCTTGAGTTGTCACAATTGTCCTGAAGTGGTCCAGGCTTTGAATCAGTTTGCTTTGGTCAACGATAAGATTACCACTGAAACCATTGATGGCGGTGTCTATCCGGACTTGATCGAAGAGCGAAGTATTCAAGGTGTGCCTAGTGTTTACTTGAATGGTGAAGTATTCGCTAACGGTAAAATTGACCAGGCAGTCCTACTAGAGAAATTGATGGCTAAATACCCCGACATCACTCAGGCAGCAGAGCCTGCTGAAGCACTACCTGTTCAGGATGTTGTTGTGATTGGTGGTGGCCCGGCNGNTGCNGCATCAGCGGTGTATAGTGCTCG
>NZ_LWGJ01000515.1:0-787 GCF_001635845.1 Oleiphilus sp. HI0132
ATTATGCTTACCTTAAAATCTCGGAAGGATGTAACCATCGCTGTAGCTTTTGTATTATCCCTCATATGCGCGGAGATTTGGTAAGTCGCACAATTTCTGAAGTTATTGAAGAGGCCAAACGCTTGGTAGAAAGTGGTGTAAAAGAGCTTCTTGTTATCTCTCAAGATACAAGCGCCTACGGTGTCGATGTTAAATATAAGCTCGATTTTATGGAAGGCCGGGCTCACGAAACACGTATGCAAGACCTCGCTGTTGCGCTAGGAGAATTGGGTGTATGGGTAAGAATGCATTACGTTTATCCTTATCCTCATGTTGATAAACTGATCCCCTTAATGGCAGAAGGAAAGATTCTGCCGTATTTGGATATTCCCTTCCAGCACGCTAGTGCAAAAATACTAAAAGCAATGAAACGTCCTGCGCACAGCGAGAAGGTCATCGATCGCATTCGTTCCTGGCGCGAGATATGTCCTGAACTTACGATAAGAAGCACCTTCATTGTTGGTTTTCCGGGTGAAACAGAGCAAGATTTTCAGGAGCTATTGGACTTTTTAGAAGAGGCCCAGTTAGATCGTGTAGGTTGCTTTACGTATTCTCCTGTAGAGGGCGCGCCAGCAAACGTCTTGGCGAATCAGGTCCCCGAAGAAGTGAAGGAGAGTAGGCACAAAAGGTTTATGGAAAAGCAGGCTGAGATTAGTGCCGAACGTTTGCGAGCAAAGGTTGGTTCATTGCAATGGGTGATCATTGACGAAGTGGTTGAAGAAGGCGCGGTAGGTAGGAGCTCAGCAGA
>NZ_LWGJ01000516.1:0-857 GCF_001635845.1 Oleiphilus sp. HI0132
TTTCCACCTCATCCAGAGGCGACCTGCTTAAAAATAAATAGTCTTCTGTATCAATAAATTGCTTATGAGTACTGGCGAGCAGTTCGTCTATAGAAGCTTGCTGCACGCCCCCGATTTCAGCCCTGTACTCATATTCCATTGCACGAGGTGGCTGAGCTTTCGCAAACGCCTAGGCGGGGCTCGCTTTAGACATCCCTTCTATTTTCAAATAAAGCAAACCTGAAGACGCATACAAAGATTGCGCATCTTTATTACGCAGTTTCATTTTGTTGGCACCATTGACACTGCGTGTTGCTAAATTAACGATTGGTTTTAGGCTAGCTTCACTAACCTGAATCAGCTTATCTCTTTCAGCATTGTACATACTGCTGTAGAGCACCCAGCTAAGTGATAACACAATCACTAGAGCGAAACCCATAAACGATAGCAGTAAAATATTGCCTATCTGGAATAGCTTGTTCATATCGTCACTTACCCGTCCTTGATAACTTAGAAACCATTACGGCTATTGCCCACTAGCACATTGGCCTTTGACACAAAACGCTTCATAGCCTGAGTGACAAGTCGAGCATGTCTCTACACTCAAGGGTGAGGCAGGGTCCGCTGCAGTAATGTCCGTTCCATCCTCTTTGAAAACGCTATAAACTGCGTCACCACTTTTGTGGCCAGTAACGAGAAGAATACCTAATTCCTTAAGGTGAAGAATCATCGATGCACCATCGGCCATTTTTCCATCTTTGGTCTTGTAACTCTCCGTCTTACTTGGCTCGACCAATACCGAAACGGCACCAGGGCCTTCTGGCCTAACACCGCAATATGTCTCAACCGTTCCCTGATAAATAGGCGGTAAACTGCTT
>NZ_LWGJ01000517.1:0-1186 GCF_001635845.1 Oleiphilus sp. HI0132
TTAATTTCAAAACCCAGCTCTTACCAGCATCTAAACAATTATAGATACGCAATTTATGACAACAAATACCGAGCAATCTCAAACACTTCCTACCGTTTTGGTGGATGGATCATCTTATTTATTCCGGGCTTTTCATGGTTTACCTCCTTTAGTTAATTCTAAAGGCCAGCCAACCGGAGCAATTAAAGGTGTGATCAGCATGCTTAGAAGGCTGGAAACCGACTATCCAGGCTCTAAAGTAATTGTGGTTTTTGACGCTAAAGGTAAGAACTTTCGTCATGAAATTTACCCTGACTATAAAGCGAATCGTCCACCGATGCCTGATGATTTACGTTCTCAGATCGCGCCGATTCACGAGATCATTGAAGCAATGGGTTTGCCTTTACTCATCATTCCTGATGTCGAAGCGGATGATGTGATTGGTGCCTTGGCGCATCAGGCAACGCAAAAGAAGATCGATGTGGTGATCTCAACTGGCGATAAGGATATGGCTCAGTTAGTGACAGAGCATGTGACGCTGATCAATACCATGACCGATACCAAAATGGATATTCAAGGCGTCGAAGATAAGTTCGGCGTTCGCCCTGATCAGATCATTGACTACTTAGCTTTGGTTGGCGATTCGGTTGATAATATTCCCGGCGTGCCGAAGTGTGGCCCGAAGACGGCGGTAAAGTGGTTAACGGCTTATGGTAGCATGCAGGGTGTTATTGATAGTGCCGATGAGGTGAAAGGTAAAGTTGGCGAGAACCTGCGTGATAGCTTATCGTTTCTACCGATGTCTTATGAGTTGGCAACGATCAAAACTGAAATAGATTTGCCGGAAGCGCTAGAGGATATCAGCCACAAAGAAACTGACCACCGACGATTGTTAGCACTATTTAGCGAGTATGAATTCCGGTCTTGGGTCACTGCCCAAGAAAGAGCCTTGAACAGTGCGGGAGATGATGCGGAACAAGCAGAAGAGCCGGTAGTTGAGCATAATTGCGACTACCAGACTATTCTTGACAAAGATGCGTTTGCGCTTTGGTTTAACAAACTTAAGTCGGCGGACTTATTTGCTTTTGATACCGAGACCACCAGCCTCAACTATATGGAAGCCGAGGTGGTAGGTGTTTCCTTCGCCTGTAATGCAGAGGAAGCAGCTTATGTGCCTTTTTGTCATGATTACTTGGATGCGCCCGAG
>NZ_LWGJ01000518.1:0-1604 GCF_001635845.1 Oleiphilus sp. HI0132
GCAAAACTGTGATTCTGTAATGGCTATTGGTGGTGGCTCTTCAATTGATGCTGCTAAAGTTATTGCTTTAGCTGCAAGTAACGAAGTGAGCCCTCGAGATCTGGTTGGCATTTTAAAGGGCAAGAAACCTTCTGCGCCTTTCTTTGCAATTCCCACCACTGCGGGTACTGGCTCTGAGGCAACCATTGGTGCCGTTATTTCTGACAGCATTACCCACAAAAAAGAACTTGTTATTGATACAAAAATAGTTCCTTTAGTAGCGGCACTAGACCCTGATTTAATGAAGGGCCTTCCTCCTGCTATTACTGCAGCAACCGGGATGGATGCCTTAACCCACCTTGTCGAATCTTATTTAAGCGGCATGGCAAACGAAGAGTCTGACTATTATTCTCGTTCAGGTATTCAAATGATTTTTGAAAACCTACCGAAGGTATACAAACGTGGCAACAATGCTAAAGCACGAGAGAAGATGGCGCTGGCTTCGTACTACGGAGGCTTAACGATAAATATCGCCGGATTAGGGTATGTGCATGCTTTTGCCCACCAATTAGGTGCTAAGTACAAACTACCCCATGGCGAATCCAATGCAAAAGTTCTGCCTTATGTGCTTGAATTCACTAAAGCTGCGAGCACGACACGCTTGGCTGAACTTGCACAATGCCTGGGTCTCGGCAGCAGAAATGATAATGATACAGTGCTAGCTGAAGCGTTTATTAGTGAAGTCAAAAATTTGATTTCTACGCTAAATATCGAGAACACGATACCTCAAATAAAACGCTCAGATTTTTCTGAAATTATTCAGGGTGCTTTTAAAGAAGCTAACTCAACCTACGCCGTTGCAAAGTACATGTCTTATGACGAGGCAGAAGAAATGCTCAGCGCTATCTCTGGCCGAGCCAGCGACATTTAAGGATTACGTAACCCACTAAACAGCGTCACTGCGGGTCATAGAGGGAATTAAATACCCGTTTATCTTACGCACCAGGTTTTCTGGTACGTAAGATATAAAACTCAATTAAAGGCGCTCTCTTAGTGTAATTCGCTTTAAACCAAGCAACGCTACAAGCCACAGCATCCAGAAGACTGAACCGCCACCACTGCCACCCTTGCTCGTAGTGGGTTCAGTTACTGGTTCAGAAACTAAGCTGGCAACGCCCCCTGGATCAAGCACAGTACCATTAGCCTGGCCATCTGCATCGTTGGCACCGCCATCTTCTATTAGCATCATTAGACAGTTGTGGCCTTGCGTTAAGCCTGGTTGATAAGCAGTACTTCCAGGAGAAGGGCAAATGCCTGGCTCTCCTGCACTTGAATATAGTTGGTTATTGCTATCAAGTTCAAAGTTCTGCCAGCCGTATATTGGATCTAATTTACGATACACTGCTTCTTCAGGAATCGGTTCTATAAGCGGAATAACGAGTTGAATACTACTTCCAACTGGCAACACATTATGAATTTCGAAATCAAATAGGCCGCTGGCATAGTCGAATTCAGCATCAGTTTCTAATCCCATATCCCCCAGATTTAACGCACTGAGTAATGCGCCGCCATTAGGGTCCGTCATAGCGGCTGTGCCTAAGGATAGAGACGCTCCATATTCAACC
>NZ_LWGJ01000519.1:0-519 GCF_001635845.1 Oleiphilus sp. HI0132
GCATAAGCTTGAAATCGCTTCGCTTCAGTCGTACCTGGATTAGCCTCGAGTGTGATTTCGATATGCTCGGCAAAAGGCAATCGCTTATCTATGGCAGGTAGTAAGCGCTGATAAAACTCACCTGACATTAAACTCGGTGTACCGCCACCAAAAAAGATCGATTCAATTTTACGGCCCTGTGCAAATTCCCTATCAAAGTCCAAATCTTCAAGAAGCTTATTTAGATAGGCCTGTTCTGGAATTTCAGCACTGACATGGGAGTTGAAGTCGCAGTAAGGGCATTTGCGTACACACCAGGGAATGTGTACATAGAGACTTAGTGGAGGCAGTGTATTCAAGGCTCAGCCTAAGCCATTGACGCTTTGATTAGCTCAATTTTGTCGAGCAAAGCCTGGGTTGCCTGGCCACGGTGGCTAATTTTGTTTTTCTCTTCTTTCGTCAATTCTGCTGCGGTACATTGTTGATCAGATACCCAAAATACCGGGTCATAGCCAAAACCTTCACTGCCACTCTGAGTTT
>NZ_LWGJ01000520.1:0-700 GCF_001635845.1 Oleiphilus sp. HI0132
GTATGTATAAGTTATGTTTTTTTGTGCCTGTCGAGAATGCGGAAAAAGTTAAGGATGCGGTTTTTTTGACAGGTGCAGGTAGGATAGGTTGTTATGATCGGTGTAGCTGGGAAACTTTGGGGGCTGGACAATTTAGACCTTTATCTGGTAGCAAGCCAGCGATTGGTCAGATTGATGAAATTGAAAAAGTTCAAGAGCTAAAGGTTGAATTGGTTTGTTCGGATGAGTGTATCAAACAGGCCGTGTCAGCATTGAAGCAGGCTCATCCTTACGAAGAGCCTGCATACGAAGTATTTCGTTTGGAGGAGGGCTTCTAGTGTTCCCTAGCTCATTAGCTGATTAAGGCTGACTGGTGTGACTCTGAGCACTTCATCAATGGTTGTTAAGCCATTTGCTATTTTATTTGCGCCGCTTAGCCTTAGTGAATACATCCCTTCTTTAATTGCTTCTTTTCTGAGCTCTGCTACTTGACCGCTTTCGTGTATGTGCCCTTTTAAGCTTTCGGATAAGGGCATGATTTCATAAACGCCTGCTCGACCGCGATAGCCTGTTTGTCGACATTCTTGGCAGCCGACGGGTTGTTGCGCATTTTGAGGCAAAGGTGTTTTCCAAGGTCTGGTAAGCATTTTCCAGTCTTCCTCTTCAAGCTCGACAGGTGTCTTGCAGGACGTACAAAGGGTTCTAACCAGCCTTTGGGCCA
>NZ_LWGJ01000521.1:0-641 GCF_001635845.1 Oleiphilus sp. HI0132
TGAGCAGCGCTTTGGTGCAGTGTCTGAGTACTTAGGGAAGGCCTTAGGCATTGAGGTACGTTATGTGCCGGTTAAGTCTTATGCGGCTGCAGTGACAGCATTTCGAAATGATCAGGTTCAATTAGCCTGGTTTGGTGGTTTGTCGGGTGTGCAGGCGCGCTTATTAGTGCCAGGCTCCCAAGCGATCGCACAGGGAGATGAAGACCGCTTCTTCAAGACTTACTTTATTGCGCATCATTCTACAGGTTTAAAAAAGAGTGATGAATTCCCAAAAGGTATTGCTAACAAGACACTGACCTTTGGTTCAAAAGGTTCAACATCGGGTCGCTTGATGCCTGAGTTTTATATCCGTCAACACCTTAATGATGCGCCTGATGCGTTGTTCAAACGTATAGGTTTTAGTGGTAATCACTCACGCACAGCCGCTTTGGTTAACTCAGGTGCCTACGAAATTGGTGTGTTGAGCTACAAGGTTTGGGAAAAAGAGCTAGCCGCAGGTAAGATTGATCCAAAAAAGGTTCAGGTTATTTGGGAAACACCTCAGTACCAGGATTACCAGTGGAGCATACGCGGTGATGTGGACGCGCATTGGGGTGAAGGTTTTGGTGGAAAGATTAAACAAGCCTTGTTGAATATGAAAG
>NZ_LWGJ01000522.1:0-17082 GCF_001635845.1 Oleiphilus sp. HI0132
GGAAACAATACCTTCTTGGGTAATTCGAACCGTTGCCCAAGCTCACCAGCCAGGTACTTAGCCAGTGCAGATTCAGTTTCGACACCGCCTAAATTTTTGTAGTAGTTTTCGAGATACTGATTAGGCTCTTTACCCTCTTCCTTTATTTCGAAACAACGAGATAGCCTTTTGAGATATTCGAAACGTTTGTTCACTCGTTCATCTGATCTTTTGTCCTTTATGAAACTGACGTCACGCCTCAGCGCCACTACATTGGCGCCTTTTTCTGGAACAAATCGATACCACTCCCCAGCCTGCTGTGCTGAAACGAATTTTCGTGGCCTGGCACCCTTTATCGATACGAGTTTGTAAGAAACATCGAACTCTTTAAGGATTCTTTCATAGGCAAGGTTCTTATTCTTCTTTGCATACTTATACTGTCTGTCTTTACCTTCAAATTGCACATAAAAATAAGCATCATCTTGATCAATTGATATAACGTTATCAGTAATGTCTTTAGCATTCGCATTATCAACACTAACGATTAAGTTTGTTTTCTCATCCATAATACTTCTTACATCCTTACTTCTGATCGAGTTGCTCGGCAATCAAAAGGGTATTTTCAGCCCTTCTTTTTTTGTTGCTTTCGCTTTTAGCGAGGTACTTCCTTCCCCAGTAAGCCCCTTTAGCTTTTTTGGAGCCAACATGCTCGGTTTTCTTAGCTACATTTGCCATTGCTTGCCCTTATATTGCACCGCTAATTTTATTAACTTGATAATTAACATTCAGAATTTTGGTTCTAATTTGAGAACCATGCATTGTTTCTGTCTCTCTAAATCTCAAAACGCATCACAAGCTCAACGTTATGACATATAAAGCTTTTGCTGTTCAGCTACTATCGTAAGTAGATCAAATGTTAAGTTAGCGTCAGATAAGGCTCGGTGAGCATTACCAACGCGCTCAATACCTTGTTGTTTTGCCGCATTTTCAAGCGATTGAGCAGCTTTTTTGTCTCTGTATCGAACACGTGCGCCAAAGTAATTTGCATACCATTCTGCTACGCACACAGCACTAAAGCTTGGAATTGGATAATTAAAGGTTTCAAAACTTCTAACCAAGATCTCTGCATCGAAGCGAGCGTTATACATAAATACTATCCTTCCATTAATTAACGCATAAACTTCCTCCATCACGTCATTCCACAAAGGTTTATCCCCTAGTTCACCTTCTGAAATGCCATGAACTGCAAATGCACTATCAGTTATTGGCACGGTCGCTTTTATTAATTTATCAAATACAACCTGGCCATTTTTATCAATAATCGATAGTTCTATAATCTGATCGTTATTTCCTAATCCCGTTGCTTCAACATCTAGTATTAGATAATCCGAATCAAGCAGGTTTAAATCAAAGTCTTCGTATTTCATAATAAATTCATCCCCTAAGAACCTAATTAGTATTTGCTTAATGAGTTCTATAATAGGGATGTAGAGCAACCTTTCTCAGGGACAATAGAGGGACATTCTCCGTATCGCTTTTTACCCCCCAATTAAACTCAGTCGCTTATCAGTAAGCACACAAAGCACCCCGCCCGTTGTATGCATAACCTGATGATTAAAGTCACAGTACGCTCCAGCAATATTCAAAGGTAGCTGTTCATTACCAAAGAAATTTGGGGCGAAATACATGAGTTCACCAGCTTTACATTGCATAGCTTCTGCATCACTGGAAGCGTGACAAAGCTTGCTTTGGTTTACCTCGGCTCCGTGCTTACACCCAGCAAGCAGCCCTAAAGATATTACGCATACAATTAGTGCTTTTTTCATTTATGAATTTCCTTTTCAATAGTTAATTTGAATTTGTGATAGAACTAAAGCTCACAAATCAGTCGCAAGCCTTGGCTCCAATCAATTGATAAAGATCTGCGAGCCCTTCGACAGAGGCTTCATATGAAGACCTAAGTTCCGCGTTATTCTGAACAAACCGGTTATCACTCAGGGATCTTTGAAGCTGATCCAATATCTGATAGGTTCGATCTAATGCTTCATGGACCACAAACTCGTCATTCCGACTCCCTGCATCTACGTTGTCTTGATTGAGTTTTCGGTAAATTGCGTAGATTGCATCTTCACTCATCTCTGAGCTATCCAAGCCAAAGGACTGAGTAAGGAATAACTGTCGCGGCTCCCCCTCCAAACGATCAGCTAGACGAACAATAAGTTCTTGTGTCCCTATCTCAGGTATTGCTATACATGGGTTTGACTTTGCGTATGACATCTTAAGTACTGCAAACTCCTTTTTGTTTGTTGCTACTTCATAAGTTTCACGACTTATATCTCGTTCGTTTATCAAGCAGCAGCTGCTAACCGGCCTTAATGCTGGCAAACCATCTAACGTATTCTGCGGTTCATCGAATACATATATCTCTTTCTCCAAGTCTAGCTTTTGCATCTGCGCCAACAGTTCTCTTATTTTCATTTCTATATCCCATTAATCTATTTGGACGAAACAACGAGCCCTAAGAAAAGCTCGTTATTACTTTTATCCTGCAACCTATTGAGCTACGTTCCTTGCAGATAAGCTAAACCACAAACCGAACAGCGCAAGCCATACCATCGTCATTCCCATTCCCTTAACCAAAGTCGCTTGCAAGGTAAACTCTCCGCCATAAACGATTCCCATCGTTGATAGCCAAAAGTTAATACCCGCGAATACCATCAGAGCAGACCAGGCATACAAAAGATACTTTGATACTTTTTTCATAACTGCCTCCTTATAGCTGTGATGACTCGTTTGATTGCTTTCGTCGTCTTTCGGCTTCGCTCTGTGAATTAAAAGTACGCATAAAATCATCACGAATGTAGTTCATAGACATCGTAAAACTCATGTGTGGCGCATCTAGGGTGATTTCCGTTTCACCATCGCGATAAGTAGCGCTCTTGTTCCCAACAAACGGGATTTTCTCGCTCACTTTCTGATACTTGCCTCCGATCGCACTCTTTAGATAATTAAACTTAGATTTTGGAAAATCAGTTAACACCGCAACCAATACACCTTTTCTATCAAAAATCGTTGTGACTTCTTGTAGCCCGTCAAAATCAATACTTGAAGGAGGTACTGAATACATACTGCCATTGCTGTATTTATTCGTTCCGGTATGTTGAACGTTGTAGAGCGTCTTAATTTGTTCCTCGGTTGTTTTGCCTAACTCCATCCCGAAGATTACTGGGTCAGCTAAGACTGCCGTGCTGCTTAATGCGGCTGCGAGTGCAAGCCCTTTTGCTAGGTAATTATTTTTAAATCGTGTGGATTGAGTGGTCATTGTTATTTCTCCTTCGTCGTAAATTGAGAATGCATGATCGGAGAAATATCATTTTTTAAAAACGGACATCAGGAGGACAAAGAAAGAATCCTTACCTGTTAGTGTGAAAAACTAGAGGTAAATGTAGTGGCACACTAATTTTGGCCACCTAATTAGAGGTGATATTATCACCATCAACTAACTAGGTATCAAAATGAGCAAACGAACAAGACCAACATACTCTCCAGAATTTAGACTCGAAGTTGCACAAGAAGTTGTTGATAAAGGGCGCAGTGTCCGAGATGTCGCGGATAGCTTAGGCCTTGGTAAGTCCACGGTCGATAAATGGGCGCGACAATTAAAAGAAGAACGAAACGGTAGGTTGTCGAGTGCTACACCTCTCACTCCAGATCAATTAAAAATTCGCGAGTTGGAACGCAAGATCAAACAACTAGAGGGAGACAACGAGATTTTAAAAAAGGCTTCAGCTCTCTTGATGCAGGACTCGATCAAAGGTTTTCGTTAATCCAAGCGCAGCAAGGGAGCTGGTCGGTATCTCGACTATGCCGCGTACTTAATGTTCATCGCAGCAGCTACAGATATTGGTGTGACCGCCCTCAAGAGATAGAGCCGCAACGCCTTAGATTGATTTCTGAACTCAAGCGTTGGTTTGGAATTAGTAATGGTTCTGCGGGGGAGCGTACTTTGGTAACTCTGCTGGCATTATCCGGCTTTAAGGTGAGTCGCTGGTTAGTGAACAAGCTCATGAGGCAAGAAGGTTTGGTTAGCCGCCAATTGCCGGCACATAAGTACGCTAAATCTGAGAAAGAGCATGTGCTCATTCCAAATGTGTTGGGTCGTTGCTTCAGTCCGGAACAGCCTAATCAAGTTTGGTGTGGTGATGTGACATATGTTTGGACGGGGTCTCGTTGGCTGTACTTATCGGTCGTTATCGACTTATATGCAAGGCGTGTTGTTGGCTGGGCCAAATCTAAGAGTCCCGACAGTGAGTTAACCAAGAAGGCATTGAGAGTGGCTTATGAAAGTCGTGGCAAACCGAAGGGCGTGCTATTTCACAGCGATCAAGGTTGTCATTACACAAGCCAATCCTATCGTCAGCTGCTATGGCGTTATGGCATTCGACAAAGCCTAAGTCGCAGAGGAAATTGCTGGGATAATGCGCCAATGGAGCGATTCTTTAGAAGCTTTAAAACAGAATGGATGCCGCGATCAGGATATGAATCGTTTATGGAAGCAGAAGCAGCTATCGATCAATACATTAATGGTTACTACAATCGTCATCGGCCTCATCATCATAATGGTGGTATGTCACCGTTATTGACTGAACAGGCTTACGAAAAAACTTATAACGGGCTGGCCAGTTTTAGTTGACCACTACAAAAGTTTGTTTTTTAGCTGCACAGTTTCAATCAAAACATCCACTAGAACAACTTGTCCTTATGATGTCCGCTTGCGTGGTCTTATTTGATAGATAAGGTAAAAATAGCTAATCAAGTAAGAGGAAAATAAATTGGACTTCTATCTCCCGCAAGACTTTCTAAACAAGGAACTCATAAACAATGAAATCATCTCTAATCTTAAAAGCAGAGGACTAGAGAGTTATCTTCAACAGTACAACTTCCCCTTTGGTTCGGTCATATTTTATAGTCTTGCTTTGGATGCGCTGATAGCTATAAACACAGCAACAAGCGACGACATCAAAGTACAAATACTGAGAGCTAAAATATTCGCAGAATCAAGTTCTTTAGAGTTACTAGAGCCAGCAGAACTTAAACTTCCTGACCGCGCTATTAATAGGTCTTACAGCTATCCTATAGCCAAAGTAAAGATACTAGAGATTGTACTTAGCTTGGGCGGTGTCATAATTGATGGATACCTATTTGACGATTTACTAAACCTAGACCCAGTGACTGAAAGCATGCTGTTGGTTGCAAGCTGCCGAAATATTCGTTTAAGAGAGTCATTAGCAGATTATTTTTTGAAATACCTGGCCGATAAGACTGACAATATAGAAGCGGCTTTAGCTGGTGGGTATGACCCGATACCAGGGTGGATTAAATACAATATCGTTGGGTTGATTAGTCAGGAAGAAGGTGAGTATTTGAAGCAGCTTCTTTCTACCAAAGACTGCAATAGTGAAAACTTATAGCAAGTAGACTCTAAATATCTAAGCCTTATGCGGGCCTTTGCGTTAAGAGAGATACTCCTTATTTATTTGGAGTTTCTGGCTCCGCCCCCGGTTCAAAATTAAATAAACTTAGTTCCTTTGAGTTCATTTATTAAACTGACGCAATACCACTATCAACAGTTGATTATTTTTAGCTTACATGCAAACTTAACTGGTCAACTATGGTAATGGGTGCTGAATGAGCGATTTCACTGAAGATGAACAAGGATTAGTCGATGCCGCGATAAAATGGGCAAAGGAACGAAAAAAGCACTTTGTACAAGAGTACGCTAATAAAGATCTTGTTCCAGCAGACACTGAACCAACAGCTTATTACATGGCTGGCTGTCCAGCAGCTGGCAAAACTGAAGTTGCTCACGCCCTAAAACGCGTTCTAGATGATGAATTTAAGGATAATGAAGGTGCATTTTCTCTCATTGACCCTGATGAGATTAGAGAGCAAATGCCTGGCTATAACGGAAAGAACGCTAGACTTTTTCAGTACCCTACATCCATCATCGTAGATGCCGTTTTTGATAAGTTAATGAAGAATAAACAAAGCTTCATACTTGATGGAACCTTATCAGACTATGATAAAACCAAACAGAATATTGAGCGATGCCTATCACCTAAAAGGGATTACTGCGTTGTTATCACATTTGTTTACAATGACCCATTAAATGCCTGGAAAGCTGCAAAAGCCCGTGAATTAACGATGGGACGGGCTATTGATTTAGATGTATTTGTTGATAGGTACTTTAAATCGAAAGATACAGTCCGCAAATTAAAAGAAGAGTTTGGACAAAACCTACAAGTTGATTTATTGTTTAAAGACTTAGATCAAAAAGTTCGGCCAGAATTTAATATTGGTAATATTGACAATTATTTGGACGAAAAATATACTCCCGCGTCCCTAAGAGAGGCGTTGGATAATACGGAGACGGAAGATGATAATTCGTAAAACAAAAGTTACGGTTGAATCACCTCTTTCGCACTTTGCACATAACGTAAAGTCAGATAGAAAAAAAAGAATTTATATGAAAGTGTTGAATGAGGCAAAAAAAGAGCAGCTTGAAATGATTGCTGAAGCCGAAGCCATGCAAAGTCAGCAGCTGCAAGCAAGATAAAGCACTCTAGTTAATATTAGAAAGCTCGCGATATGCGGGCTTTTTTATTGGCAAAACAAATGTCGCATTCAAAATAAAAGGACGTATGCCTTTCTACAATCCCATGATAGCTGATCAGCTATCATGGGCGAAACGAGGTTCGATAAACTTGTTAGGATGAATACATGGCATAAATAAATATAAACTCAAATACTGTGAAGATGGTTGTTAAAAATAACCACGAAGGATACGTAGTAATAGTATTCTCTTCAGGTATTTGCTCCCAGTCCTCTACCGTTAGCACCGACCTTTCGACCTGCTTTATGGCTTTCTCATACACATAAACCACATCAATATCTTTGGAACTACAGCTTGGGCATTTAGCCGGTGGAGTATTTCGGCGACTTTGCCAGTCATAAAAGCACTTATTACATTCCATTGCACCATACCAAGTCGGCTTGTCATACCAATATTTAACATACCTTTTTCTTTGAAAAAACTCGTTGATAAAACCGCCTATCGTGGCTAGAGGTACAATAACTAAAACTATTTGCCATAGTAAAACAAATAGGGACTTATTATCTTCAAACCACTGAAGCGTTATTGCTAAACCAATAATGAATAGAACAAGACTAGAAAACCCTCTCATTTTATAACCCTAACAGTGTGTATGAACGACCCTGGGGGTCCTCCACGTTTTTTACGTGGTTTATTAGATGGAGCATTTGGCTAACTGTGACAACTCAGATTTATTATACGGCCTGATTCTTAGTTAGTGATATTGTGTCTAAATTATTACAGCTAAACCGGATGACGGTTTACCTTGAACCGTATTGCGGTATTGTTGCTCAACACTCTAAGACCTAATTAAACCGATCAACGGTACGGTCAGCATTAAAACTGTAGAGTTTATTGCACCACCTTCCGCTAACCTTTGTTTATATATGCCATATGTTTACTTATTTCCGCATATGCATTTCGATTAGATTATTCTCAAAAAGACTCAGAAAATACCAAACAGCAACCCTGTTAATATACTGATGGGCCCAAGACCAATACTTTCTTCAGCGACACTAGAGGTTAAATTACTCACAACAACATCGGCCGTATCATTACCTGCGATTAGCTCTTCAACACCGCTAGTCACATCTTGTTCAAGAGATTCGTTGGAAAAGCCCGAGCTTTCAACGCCATCTATTTTTGCAGCAACCTCTGTTGTGGCTACAACATCAATATCGGGATACTTCTCAATATGCTCGTTTACGTAGGTTACGTTATCAGTCGCTTTCAATTGGACTTCACTCAAAGCGCCATCTTCTCTAATCACAACATCTGAACCTGGATTATTTAAGTCCTCATGCAGTACTGCCTCCCCTCCCGCACTGTTTACCGAATCCACATATAGCATCTCGTGGTAAACACCTTTTGTGTTACTCACTACACCTTGCAATTGCTCTGGAGACAAACTTGCTAGATACTCACCAATTTGAGGTGAAGTCATATCTACTAACGCTGGATTGGCTCGCTGCATAGCTTCAATCACCAAGATAAACTTTTCTTTATCAAAGTATTGCTGTCCATTTACTAGGCCTGCTGTAACTATTGAAACCGCTAATGCAGAAGCACTTATATCGGTTAAACTTTTCTCGCGCACGACAACAAGATGCTTATCTTCATCGCGCTCAAAGCAAGACGCAACCTTTAAACTTCTTGTTAGGTTTCTACTAAACGAAAAAGCATCAGCAGAATTGTCAAACTCGAATTTTAGATCCATATAAAAACCTATCCCAATATTGAATATGATTTACTTACTGAGCATTCAATAAACCAAAAACAATTCGCCCAAACTTCGCAGCCTTCTCTGGATCAGATAACAACTGCATCATCTGATCTTGATGTGCTTCACTACTGCTTAATATGGCGTCATCAACTGCTTTAGGAAAGTGACCTAGCATCGCTTGTTCTGCCGTATTATTGCTAATTTGGCTCATAACATTTTTATTCTCACGAACCTTATCTCTTACTGTGTATGCGTAATTAACCAAGTCTTGATCGGTTAAGTTGTCCGTAATAAACAGTTCATTTAGCTTGCTGATTAGGTGAGATAAGAACTCTTCTTTTTTATCTCTTGGTTTGGCTGTTCCTAAGCCGTCACCCGGTTCAAGCTTGTCCTCTTCCGAGTCAACTTTTAGTTTAATGTCCTGCTGTCTGATCTTGGACAAACGATAGTGGCTGAGCTGGACATTTGATAGATCAATGTCGCCATCTTCGATGACCGCTTCCCTTAACATGGGTTGCAGGTTGCGCGCATACAAGCTGAGCCTTTCTAGCTCTTTATCGTCGTAGTCTACGATCTGAGACATGAACTCGTAGAACCGTACGAAGGTACCCAAGTCCTTTTTGAATATTTCCAGCTCATCTTTCGCTTGCTTGCACTCTTTAAAGCTATTCTCGGCGTTAGCAATCAATACAGCATCGTCCGTTCGCTTTGTGCGCTCAAACATATCCTTGGCCTCTTTAAATGCCTCTACCGCCAACTGGTAGCGCTTCTGCCAGCGATCCACCGCTGGCTTACAGATATTGGCAATAGCAGCATTACTTTTGCTCTTCACAAAGAAGGCATCGCAGAACTGCTCTACTTCGCTCCAGAGGAATATACCGGCTGCTTTTAACTTATCGGATAGATCAAAAATCAAATCCGGATCGGATACATCGGCCAGTTCTGCTGTTTGGAAGTAAGGCTGGAAAGCTCCCAATATATCTTCAGGGTCATTAAAGAAGTCCAGCACGTAAGTGCCACACTCAGCCTTACCGGGGAAGGTGCGGTTTAAGCGCGACAGCGTTTGCACACACTCTACCCCGCCCAGTTTTTTGTCGACATACATGGCGCATAACTTGGGCTGGTCAAAACCGGTCTGGAATTTATTCGCCACGATCATCACCTGATAATCGTCACTGTCAAAGGCTTTGCGCATATCACGGCCTTTCAGGCCGGGGTTCATACTGGTTTCGGTAAACTTCTCGCCGATTAACGCCTCAGCATTAGGATCTCTATCGGTGAACTCCAGCTCACCCGAGAACGCCACCATGGCCTGAATCTTCTGATAGCCTTTTTCGGTGATGTACTTATCAAACGCCAGCTTGTAACGCACCGCTTCTTTACGAGAGCTGGTCACCACCATCGCTTTGGCCTGGCCACCTAATAAGCCCATGATATTGTCTTTAAAGTGCTCCACAATCACCTGCACTTTCTGGCTGATGTTGTAGTCATGCAGGCGCACCCACTGGTTGAGTTTCACCTTAGCTTTTTTGCTTTCTACCTCTTCATCGGCACCGTCTATCTTCAAGGCCAGGTTATAGGCCACTTTGTAGTTGGTGTAATTCTTCAGCACATCGAGGATAAAGCCTTCTTCAATGGCCTGGCGCATGGTGTACACATGGTAGGCTTCGGGCTTATTGGTTTTGGAAGGCGCTTCTTCCGGTTTGGGTAAACGACCAAACAGCTCCAGCGTTTTGGTTTTCGGTGTTGCGGTAAAGGCCAGGTAACTCAGGTTGCTGGAGGCACGGCGTGAGGCCACGGCTGCATCGAGAATATCATCGGTGGTTAAATCTTCATCTTGCGGCTTGCCATCAACCATCAGCACTTCTTTTAGCTGGCGTGCGGTGCTGCCGGTTTGTGAGCTGTGGGCCTCATCGGCAATCACCACATAGTTACGCTCTTTGAGGCTGACGCTGTTTTCAATGGCTTTTAATACATAGGGGAAGGTTTGAATGGTAACGATAATAATCGGCGTTGCACCTTCCAGCGCTGCGGCCAGCTTTTCCGATTTGGAGCCATCACCTTCGCTGCGGTTAATACGCCCCACCACACCTTCTACCGAGGTAAACTGCGAGATGGTTTCTTGCAGCTGATCATCCAGCACGGTTCTGTCAGTGACCACAATCACCGAATCAAACAGTTTGTTACCTTCTGCGGTATGAATGCTGGATAACTGATGCGCCGACCAGGCAATGGAGTTGGATTTACCGGAACCGGCACTGTGTTGTATCAGATACTTATTACCTGGGCCTTCGGTAAGGGCAGCATCAACCAATTTGGTGACCACATCCCACTGGTGGTAACGCGGGAAGATTAATGTCTCTTTCTTGTACTTACGCCCTTCCCAGTCTTCCTTTTCTTCGATTTGTAAATGCACAAAACGGGCAAGAATATTCAGCAGGTTATCGGGCTGTAACACCTCATTCCATAAATAATCGGTGGCGTACTGATTCACATCCTTAGGTACATCGTTACCGGCTCCACCATCCTTGGTGCCTTTGTTAAAGGGTAAAAAGAAGGTGTCTTCCCCTTCGAGGCGCGTGGCCATATACACTTCATACTGGCTGACGGCAAAATGCACCAGTGCACCGCGTTTAAAGCTAAGGAGTGGTTCGGGTTTCTTAGTCGCCGGATCGGTTGCGAATCTTGTTGTCTTATACTGTTTTATTGCGTTTTGCACCGCCTGTTTAAATTCAGACTTTAACTCCAGCGTGGCCACTGGCAATCCATTGACAAATAAAACCAGATCTATACGCCATGCTTTAGCCTTATTACCTGTTGCCTCTAATTCTGCTTCATTGGCCCAAGGTGAATACACCAGCTCCGGTACTACCCGTAAACGGTTCTGTTTGTAACGCGCCAGGGTATCCGGGTTTAAATCATGTTCGGGTTTAAACTGGCATAAACTAAAGCGTGTACCACGATCACGCAGCTCATGGCGTAAGACACCCAAGGTGCCAAAGGTACGCATCTCTTTATTGGCAGCGTTAGGATCGGCTTTATTTAATTGGGATGCGACACGCTCTAAAAACTTCTGCTCAGGATGCTTTTCATTTCCAGGTGAAGGGGGATATAGGCCACAGAACTTTTGCCATTGTTCATCTTGGGTTTCTTTAACAAAACCCAGCACATCTTCTTCATACAGGGCCAGTTCACGGTTGTAGCCTTCAGGCTTACCCAGCAGCCAGCCGTTAGCGACTAGCTGATCGACCATATCATTTTGAAAGGTAAACTCGTTAGCCTTACCGCTTCCTGACAATGTACTCATGCGGCTACTTCCTTGTTTTGATTATCGGATGGTTCTGGGGCTCGCCAGCTTCTGACATCAATTTTTCCGGTTACGGCTGCTGAGATCAGAGCCGTACGGCGCTCCTGTAACAGCTGAACAGCCTTATTTGCCTGATCAATCAAGCTGCTGAACTTTTCTTTTTGTTGGTTGATATATTCTACTACTTCACTCTGCTCATTCTCAGGAGGTACAGCAGCTAATATTTCACTCAATATAGCAATGTTAATAACTCCCATTGTTCCACCTCTACTCAAAAGTTCGAATTGTTTAAAGACCATCTCACTTTTAAGTAATTCTCTGATGTAGTACGGGTTATGATTTTGGCAGATCTCAGCTTTTATCAATCTTGGATTAATTATTCCTGGCTCAGCACCTTCTGGAAAAACAGCGATTTTTCCAAATGTTCCTACACAACTAATAAGAATATCGCCTTCACCAACGATGTAACGGGATAGTTCTGTGTAATCTTTTTCATTGATATAGTAATCACCGATCTCAAAATCATTTGGTATCACCTGCTCTTGCCCATATACCTTGTAGCCATTTTTAACGTACATATCTTTGGTGATGCTAGAGCCAAAAGGCCCCGCAATGATTCTGTCGCATAAGTATTTGAATTTTTTTACTTCCCAATGCTCCGGCACTTCACCTAACCACTCTACACCTGAGTCGCGCATGGGGACGCTGGGATTGAGGCCTTTGGTGACGGCATGACTGATCACGGCCTGGCGTTTTTCTTTTAGCAGTTTGATCAGCTGTTGTTGTTTTTCGATCAGGGTGTCGATTTTGGCGGTTTCGTGGTCGAGGAAGTTGGCGATTTTTTCTTGTTCTTCAAATTGCGGTAAGACAAGAGGAATGGCACCAAATTGCTCGAATGTTATGGATTTCCCATCGCGAAGACTATCTGTTGTTGACTGTAAAGCAGCTATATATGGCTTACTTTTAAATAGATAACGATAGAATTTAGGCGCAATATCTTTCACGGAAGATAAAACTGTATACGCTGGTGAAACGCATCCTACGTATTTGCTATGTTCAATTCCGCCTTCGAAGCTTCTCAAACTAATTACAAAATCATTCTCCTCAACGTGACGAAATGAACTGGTTCCTTTCAATGCCAGCATGACTTTTGAATCATTCAGTTTCATCATCAAAGACTGAGGAACAACGCCATATTTTTGGCTGGCCGCAAGTTGCTCATCCGTTTCTAATGAAGGCTCCCTTCGATTCTTGAATAAACGCTTACCGTCAAATAATTCCCAATCCGCTGGAATCTCTCCCAGCCACTGAGTTCCAGAGTCAACATACTCAGGGTATGCTTGATACTTACCCATTACGAATGCACCTCTTGCAGCAAATTCATAATCTCGGCAGACACAGCATCCAAATCCGCATCAATCGCTTCCAAATCTCTTGGCGGCTGGTACTGATAAAAATGGCGGTTAAACGGAATTTCATAACCGACGATGCCCACTTCCTGATCTTTATCATCCGTCTTGCTGGCATCGATCCAGGCATCGGGTACATGGGGTTGTACCTCTTTTTTGAAGTAGGCTTCGTTCAACGCATTGACGGTTTGTGATGGATCAAGGGCAACGTTTTCATTATCACGCAAGTCACCATCGGTTTTGTACTCAATCACTCTCTTTTCGCTGCCGGCACCTCCATCCACCTCAAACAGACCATAAAGCGGGTTGGCTTCGGTATTTTTATGCAGCTTTTTAATCACCTTTTCCGCTGCCGGGTTTTTCCAGCTTACGGCGGTGGTGATTTGTTTTTTCTCTTTGGTATCCAGGCTAATGCCTTGAGCTTTGCAGGCGGCTTTGATGGCGGCTTCATAGCCGTTCATATCATCGCACTGTACAGTGCCTATCTCTGCCTGTAGCTGCTTGGCTTTTAGCAGGCATTGCTTTTGTGCTGCCCAGGTTTTGTGGTCTAACAGTTCTTTGATTTTGGCTTCTTTTAAATCACTGAAATGGGTTTTCAAGTGTTTGCGGATGTCGGCTTCATTCTCGGCTAATACACCGTAGTTCTCACAGCCTTCGTCATCGCTCCAGCTTTCAGCATAGTTTTCATATACCCACTTCATCGGCGCGTTTAACGGCTTGGGGGCAAAGCGCAGCTCGGCGATGCGCTCATCATTGAATTGGTAGCTCTCGCGTAATGGGCGCTCGATGGTGATGCGGCGGTAGCCAAATTCATGGGTGGCGAAGATTTTACTGGCGAAGGTTTTGGGGGCTTCCGTTTTAGGGTTTTCCGATTGTCGGCCACGGTTGCTTTTTTGTTCGGCAGGTTTATCCAGCTCACGAGCATCCACCACTTCAAAGGCTCCAAAGCTGCGGGTGATAGTGGCGATGTCATCGCTGCTCATTTCGTTACGTTTGGAGCCTAGGGATTTACGCATCTTGCCGCAGAGGTTTACGCCGTTGATCAGCTGTACCTTGCCTTTGCGCTCATCGGCCTTTTTATTCGACAGCACCCATACATAGGTGGCGATGCCGGTGTTGTAGAACATATCGGTGGGCAGCGCGACGATGGTTTCAAGCAGGTCGGCCTCAAGGATGTAACGGCGAATTTCGCTCTCGCCACTGCCTGCACCACCGGTAAACAGGGGTGAGCCGTTGAGGATGATGCCAATACGGCCACCGGTCGCTCCCGGCGTCCTGCCTCCCGCGACACTTGTACCTCCATGTACATCGCCTTCGTTCGGTCTTAATTTGCTGATCAGGTGCATGAGGAATAATAACGAGCCATCGCTCACTCTCGGTAAGCCTGGGCCAAAGCGGCCGTCGTAGCCCTTGAGGGTGTTTTCGTCTTTGATGGTGGATTCGATCTTTTTCCAATCGACACCAAAGGGCGGATTGGAGAGCATATAATCAAACTTGGAGGCTGCGAGCTGATCATTGGATAAGGTGTTGCCGAGTTTAATATTGGTGACGTCCTGGCCTTTGATCAGCATATCGGCTTTACAGATGGCGTAGCTCTCAGGGTTAAGCTCTTGGCCAAAGGCACGCATGACCGCTTGTGGGTTTAACTCGTGCACGTATTCCATACCCGAGGAGAGGAAGCCACCGGTACCCGCAGTGGGGTCGTAGATGGTGCGGATGATGCCGGGCTTGGTGAGGGCGTCATCATCTTCCATAAATACCAGGGAGGTGGTGAGGCGCACAATATCACGGGGGGTAAAGTGTTCCCCGGCGGTTTCATTGGAGCCTTCAGCAAAGCGGCGTATCAGCTCTTCAAACACCAGGCCCATATCGTGGTTGGAGATGGCCTTGGGGCTAAGATCGGTTTGGCGGACTTTTTGTACGATTTTAAACAGTAAGTCGGCATCGTTTAACTGGCCTAGGAATTCGGCGAAGTTGAAGAACTCGAAGATTTCACGGGCATCTTTGGAGAAGCTTTGGATGTAGCTTTCCAGGTTTTGTTTGATGCCGTTTTGGCCCAGCTTGGAGAGATCCATTTTTGAGGTGTTGTAAAAACTTAAACCTGAAGCGCGAATCAGCAGCTTTTCCTGCGCTTCTTCGGGCAGGTTCATTGTCTGTATTTCTTCGAATTTAGCTAAAACCTGCTCTTTGGTTTCTTCTAAAACACATTCAAGGCGGCGTAAGAGCGTAAATGGCAGGATGATGCGGCCGTATTGGCTTTGCTTGAAGTCGCCGCGTAACAGGTCGGCGATCGACCAACAATATGCTGCTAGGTTATTGGGTGTTGGTGTGCTTTCAATCGAACTCATCGACTTGATTCCTTAGTCTGTGTTTCTTCGTCTTCGGTTTTATCAAAAAGCTGGAAGTTAGATTTAAATGAACGTATCAGCGCTCTTAGGCCAATCCCTTGATTTAGGGAAGACAACCTTTGAACATTCTTTTTGAAGGTATCAAGGTCTTTCTGTGAGTCACCACTAACGTCTTTATCGGCCATGAGCTCTTTCAGGCCAATCTTAAGCGCTCCAGAAATTTCTTTGGTGTAAGAAGCTGATTCAGATTCAATTAGGTCAGTCGCAATCGGATTTCTCGTAACAATTAATTGAGTTTTCTTATCGACCGAATCTTCTAAACGATATTCAAATGCTACCTTATGGAAATAAACGTTCGATCCTGCCAAGGCTAGACGGTAAAAGCGCTCTTTATAACCTTCAATAATCGGTAAGCCTGCATCACTTAGTTTATTAGTTAAACTTCTCGCACAGTCATTAAGATCGTCATCAACTATTTCTACCCAACCATTTATTAATAGCTGAATTCGTTCAGAGCATGACTCAGCTTCGGAATCCTTTGCAAAGAGACTCAAGCTTAGCAGCAAGTTGTGCTCTTCATCAGTTAAATTGCAATCTAAGTCCTTTTCTTTGCCGGTCTTACCAGCGCTGATTTTCTCTGAATTATCTAGCGAGAATGTCGTTGAAAAAGAATCTGGAAGCTCTGAGAGTGTATTCACATAGCTTGGAGAGATACTCTCTATAGATTTACGCCAATCATCTTTAGAATCGTGATCCTCGATCAAGGCATCGATATACGCCATTCTGCCATCTTGAGACTTAGCCTTAACAAGCTCATCAGCCGTAAACCATGTTAGGTTTTCATCTGCGCGGATGCGTTTAGAAAGCGCAAGTAGGCCATCTTGAGTAAGATTAATATGGTAAACATGTATTCGGTATTCCGTTAGCGCATGATTTGCACCACCGCCTTCGACAGCGGTGTAAGGTTTAATGGTGCGCCAAGATGAATAGGAATAGTGTTCTTTAGGATTCAAACCTGTTTCTTCAGATAATTCTCGCTCAAGGGCGACCTCTATTGCGTCAGATTGATTGGATGCCTCTGGGCTTTGTAAGAGACTGACTGCAGCGAGTGTATCTAGCTCTTTGTTCGCTTCCATTAAATCGTTTTGCGAGACACGACCACCAATTAACACATAGTTGTTTCGGTTCTTACGGGTCTTATCTTCTCGGTGCCTTAGCAGAAACTTACCATCCACTGAAATAAGACCCCAAGCTACATGTACGTAACGAACGGGCTGCGCAGAAGTATTGTGGTGCCTTTGTCTTTGGTTTTCTAAGTAGTGCAATACATTACGCTGTTCTTCAACAACTTCAGAGTGGTCACTTTGCGCACCCCAGAAACCTTTTGGAAATAGGCTCTGATCACTATCTTTAAGTGAAGACAGCAACGACTTAGCCATCAATGAAGCAGGAAAAGATTTGAATCGCCAGATACCGTGCTCTAACAAAGTATCATCCAGCAAACCCAGTCCAACGAATAATCGTTCAACTAACGAAATTGCTGAAGTGATTTCTACGTTATCTGGACAGTCTTTGGAAATACTGTCACGAATATTAACGGAAGATGCTTCACCGCCCTCTTCTGCGTGTAAAGGAAGGTGTTTATATATTGTATTGAGGGCTTC
>NZ_LWGJ01000523.1:0-993 GCF_001635845.1 Oleiphilus sp. HI0132
TTCACGGTGTTTAGCTGGGTCGATATCCCAAAGTTCCTTGATGCCGATACCGTAATGCTGAGGATCTTTTCCTTCATCTAGGTTGAACTTAGAGATGATTTCTTTGCCAAGATGTCCACGACAACCTTCAGCAAACATTGTGTATTTAGCGTGTAACTCCATGCCTGGCATGTAAGAGTCTTTTTGTTGGCCGTCTTCGCTGATGCCCATGTCGCCAGTAGCAACACCTTTTACACGACCATCTTCATGGTATAAAACTTCTGCTGCAGCAAAGCCTGGGTATACTTCTACGCCAAGTCCTTCAGCTTGCTCGCCTAACCAGCGGCAAACGTTGCCAAGGCTAACAATATAGTTGCCATCGTTGTGTGTAGGTTTAGGGATAAAAGCGTTTGGAAGTTTTACCGACTTTTCCTGATTGGTCAGGAAGTAAAATTCATCACCTGTTACAGCGGTATTTAATGGTGCGCCCATTTCTTTCCAATTAGGGAACAGCTCATTTAACGCTGTTGGTTCTAGAACTGCGCCAGACAGGATGTGGGCGCCAACCTCAGATCCTTTTTCTACAACGCATACGCTGATTTCATTACCAGTCTCTTCAGCGATTTGTCTTAGACGACAGGCTGCTGATAATCCAGCGGGGCCACCGCCGACAATGAGTACGTCAAACTCCATCGATTCACGTTCCACAATAGGTCTCCTCGTGCATATACGTTATATAGCGTCCTGATGTTAAGCCTGTTTAGCTGGACCAGAGCGCAGTTTTTAGTTTCCGCTTTTTTACGGCGCGCGAATTATACAGTTATTCGCTGAAATTCGCACCCCCAGTCTTTCTGACTATGCTAATTCACAATATGGCAGTGACGGAAGTAGTGATGAATACCTCTCTTTTAGCATGTTGACTAGATATATAGCCACTTTAGCTTCCTGTGCTGCAAAGAGAGTTTCAAACAAACGTTTGAATTTTACCTGTTTATTCAATGTATGTAAAAGGTA
>NZ_LWGJ01000524.1:0-831 GCF_001635845.1 Oleiphilus sp. HI0132
CCGGCAGGAGACGTATCTTCACCATCAAAGTCATAGACACTGCGAATATGAATCGCTCCTAAACCATTACCAAAGTTTTCCAACTCTACTGGAACGTAGTCTTCCGGTTCTGGCCGACTTGTAACCAACATCACCTGATCGTAGCGATTACCTTCACTCGGTAAGGCAACCACTTTTAAGGTCTTATCGCTCGCATCATAGACATATAAACCATAGAGAGGTGTCGCAGCTTCATAGGTATCTGAAGCGAGTTTCTCTTCGGTACAGTATTCTGGCTGGCCTTGTTGATCACCATCTGTTTCAGCATCGATATCGATCAGGGCAACACGACATAAGCTCCAGCTCACCAAGTAACGGTTTGAGCCATCATAAAGCGGTACAAAAGCGCCATACTGACCGTTTATCGTTTGTTCATCACTTGAGGTGACCCCGTCAATAATCGCGACTTGCGCCTGCCCTTCAATTGCGTCACTGCCATCGATGGCACGGTCTGCATCAATGAATTCATCCAAATTAATCTCGAGAGGTTCTGCGGCAAACGTAGCGCTTTCGAAGGTACGCAATGAAACCGCAATATTACCGTTTTCTAACTCTTTAGGTTTCAAGAACTGAACTTGGTCACCGTCTTCACCTGAATCATGGGAATGGCGGCCATAGAGGTAATTCAAGCCTGTACCGTCGGGGTTAATCTCGTATAAGTTAACACCATTGTTTCGTGTTTGCCCCGCGTTATCCCAACGAGAAAACAGGACTTTGCCGTTATTCAACAGGATAGGGTCTAGATCGTGGCTTTGGTTAAAGGTAAGTTGCTGAATATTTTGTCCATCACCA
>NZ_LWGJ01000525.1:0-447 GCF_001635845.1 Oleiphilus sp. HI0132
TACTTGCTCGTAATGTACCAGTCAGGTAGCTCGGAAAAGCCAAGAAAATTAGACAAGGAGGTCGAAGATTGAGACGCCTGCTTGATGTTTGCGCAGCCGCCTAGACTTAGGGCGAAGGTAAATGTCAATAGGACAAAAGCAAGCCTAATGCGGTAAAAAAGACGTTCCACTATACGTATCCATCACAAAAATTAAACGTCGCACAAAGATGTACAAGGCATGTACAAAAGCACTTCTCAAGGACTGCATAGACTACCAGTATGTGCTTACCGTTTTCAGTGACGTAGTCCTTAAAATAGCAGTTATCTAAGCGGTTTAGCTTTCTTCTAGTGAACGCATGCCGCTAGTATTAAAGCCACCATCAACAAATAATACTTCTCCGCTAATTCCGCTAGCTAGATCTGAGCATAAAAAAGCAGCAGCATTGCCAACTTCGTCAATAGTCAC
>NZ_LWGJ01000526.1:0-769 GCF_001635845.1 Oleiphilus sp. HI0132
TTCCTGTGATAGCGCTTCCCACCATAAACAAGGCATTCATAATGTTAATCACAGCGATGGTTCTCGCTCTAAAAGCCGGTTCCGCTCTTTCCTGGACAAAGGCATAAAGTGGGACGATAAAGATGCCTCCTGAGATACCTATACCGATCAGATCAATCAACACTCTAAAAGAACCTTCAGCGTTTAGGAATGTAAGCCAAGTGTGGATAATTTCAGGTTGATGAGGAATTGCGCTATAAAGATCTACACCAAATAGGCTTAATCCCAACGCGCCAATCGGTACAATACCCAACTCAACCTGTGATGAAGACAGTTTTTCACAAAGCATCGAGCCAAGTGCAACACCAATGGTAAATACCGCCAATAGTAAGGTGACGAGTGAGGAGTCCCCNAACAAGACTTCTTTCGAGAAGTTAGGGAATTGCGTTAAATAAGCTGCACCTAAAAACCAAAACCAGGAGATTGCCGCAATTGCTAAATATATCGGCCGGTGCTTTCTTGCTTCGACAATTAGAGAGTGGGTAGTTTTAATAGGGTTATATGAGACTGTTATATCAGCTTGGCTCGGTGGGGCCAAAGGTATTGAACGGCTACTAAGATAACCGAGCAATGCAAAAAACACGACGGCACATGCTGTCACAATCAGAAAGCTATCTAATTGCATGATGATACCAGCGCCAATAGTACCCAAAAGAATCGCAACAAAAGTGCCCATGCCTATCAGCGCATTGCCACCGACCAATTCTTCTGACTTTAGGTGTTGAGGGAT
>NZ_LWGJ01000527.1:0-724 GCF_001635845.1 Oleiphilus sp. HI0132
TTCCACAAGACCGCTTAAATCTACCTTGGACGAAAGAAGCTGGTGAAAGTAAACGTTTCAGCAGTATTCTGCTTACCTTGCTCATGGTCTTTTTGGTACTAGCGGTATGGATACCTAATGCATCTGTGCCTGAAAAAGATCGCAAATCACTTGAAAAGCTCCCACCGCAACTAGCAAAGTTAGTGAAGAAAAAAGAGCCACCCAAACCCAAGCCAGTCAAAAAGGAAGAGAAACCTAAAAAGGTTGAAGAAAAGCCTAAAGAAGAAAAACCTAAACCTAAAGAAAAGCCTAAGCCTAAAGAAAAGCCTAAGCCTAAAGAAAAGCCTAAGCCAATTAAAAAGCCGGAGCCGATTAAAAAACCTCTGACTACAAAAGTCAAAAAAGCGAGAGAAGTTGCTAAAAAGTCCGGCTTGTTAGCTTTGCAGTCAGATCTTGCTGAACTTAAGACAGTCGTCGATGTCGCTGCCTTGAAAAAGAAAGTTGCACCAAGTAAGCAGGCGACCATTGCCGCGAAAGCAAGCGGACCTGCTAGTTCAGAAGTGCTCAAGCGCAGTAGTGGGATTTCTACTGAAGCCTTAGCGGCTCCAGCGGAAACCGTTTCACTAAGTGCGCGTGAGAATGAGGTGCTAGATGCAACAGAAGATGAGATATCTTTAGCTCTTGCTGAAGAAGAAGCAGCTTCGGGTATGCTTTCGCGTAGCGAAGAAAATATTCGTCTCGTCGC
>NZ_LWGJ01000528.1:0-860 GCF_001635845.1 Oleiphilus sp. HI0132
AACCCACTAACTGAAGCTGCAGGTGTCATTGCAAAGTGTTCGGTTAATGAAATTCCGGCACTGTTTTCGGGTTCCAGTAGCTTGAACAGCTCGGTCTTTTCAGTATGATCAGGGCAAGCAGGGTAGCCCGGAGCAGGGCGGATACCGCGGTATTTTTCTTTAATCAAGGCGTCGTTATCAAAGCTTTCATCTCCAGCGTAAGCCCAGAACTCTTTACGAACTCTTTCGTGCATACGCTCAGCGAAAGCTTCGGCTAGGCGGTCAGCTAGCGCTTTGACCATAATCGCGTTGTAGTCGTCATGTTTTGCTTCGAACTCGGTGGCAAGTTCTTCAGCACCGATTCCAGCGGTGACTGCAAAGCCACCGATATAGTCATTGAGACCCGTTTCTTTAGGTGCAATAAAGTCAGCTAGTGATAAGCTAAATTGATTGCCCGCTTTGTCAGATTGCTGGCGTAGGTGATTCAGGCTTAGATTTACCTTAGATCGACTTTCGTCTGCAAATACAGTAATTTCATCATCGCCTTGAGCGTTTGCTGGCCAAAATCCGATAACAGCCTTGGCTTTTAGTTTTTTATTGCTTATCAGATCCTTGAGCATTTTTTGTGCATCATTGAAAAGACTCTGAGCAGCTTCACCGATATGCTCATCTTTTAATATTTTCGGGTATTTTCCAACCAGGTCCCACGTGATAAAAAACGGAGTCCAATCGATATAGTCAACTAATTCTTCAAGTGGGTAGTCTTCAAAGATTTTGGTGCCGGTAAATTTCGGCTTAGGTGGTTCGTAGCCGCTCCAATCAAGTGACAGCTTGTTTGCTACTGCTTTTTCATAGCTTAGGAAGCTGGACTTGGCGCTGCG
>NZ_LWGJ01000529.1:0-919 GCF_001635845.1 Oleiphilus sp. HI0132
TAAAGCCCTTAAAGCTGTTATCCATTAAAAAATACGCGATCAACATCGTTGCGCGATACCAATCACATTGCTCATAAGGCCGTTTAAAACGAGTGAGTTCTGATGCTCGCACTGAGGTGCTTAAATCATATAGAGCATCATGAACTAGAGCATAAAAGTAAGGTGGTAATTGAGGGTTTAACAATTCTTTAGGGAACTCGGTTAGCCGATGGTGCAATACGTTGATATCGGGGCCTTCGGCACTACCATTGCTACGAGTTATGAGTTGAGTCATTATTCTGCTCCCTCATAGTGTTTTCTGCTAAATGCCCGAGCAAAATCAGTCATCGCTTCCCAAGACGTCACCGGGAATATATCCCAACCTTGTTGAGCCTCGGCTTGCTTTAAAGCGGCATCATGGTCCGCCATCCATTTATTGTTAGGTGGCAAGGGATAATCCCAGTGTAAATTTAACACCATCGTACCGCCGCCCTTTGCATTCTCTAATGCCTGCTTAGATATACCCCAGCCTGAGTTACCTTTTTCATCCGTGTCAAAAAGTGTTGTGACGCCATCATCCGACAAAATCACAATATGGGAGTTTCTAGTCCTTGGTTTCTCTATGTGGGTCTTTCTTAGAATATGTATCGGGAATGCTGTTGCGCCGCCCAAGTAGTCAGTCAAAACATTGAGAATTAACTCTTCGTTCCTTACAAAGCCATTGGTGGTTTTGAACTGCCTTGCGCCACTCCATAAAGTGACTTGAACTGCAGCGCCGGCTCTCAGTGCTGACAAGCATAGAATAGCGCCAGCAATCGTCGTGTATGACGTATTTTGTTGTGGGTTTGGCATTGAGCCAGAGCAATCTACATATAAATCTAAATCGCAAGGTTCTACCTCTGGCTCTGCACCCTCGTCAAATCCCCATTCTCGCTTAACG
>NZ_LWGJ01000530.1:0-1172 GCF_001635845.1 Oleiphilus sp. HI0132
ACAGAAGAAGTTCAAGCCCAAAAAGATCGAAGAGATAGAGCAAGAAGTGAGTGCAGTGGCGAAGAGCATGCCGAATGTCGGGCGTTTCTTTTTGGCAGATGGTGATGCAATGACTTTGTCGTTCCGCCGCCTCAAAGAAATACTTGAGTGTATTAATCGCTACTTTCCAGATAAAGAACGTGTTACTGCTTATTGCTTACCCAGAAATATTAAGAAAAAAACGGTAGAAGAGCTGGCTGAGTTGAGAGCGTTAGGCCTAAGCATGGTATATGTGGGCTGTGAATCCGGTGACGACAAAGTCTTGGAATGTGTGGTTAAGGGTGAGACTTACGAAAGCTCTAAAGACGCCTTACTCAAGTTAAAAGCTGCAGGCATCAAGTCTTCCGTGATGATATTAAATGGCTTGGGTGGCAAGAAGTTTTCAAAGCAACATGCCGTTAACTCTGCCAAGCTTATGAATGAAACACAGCCAGAGTTTGTATCGACGTTAGTAGTTTCTTTTCCGATGGGTGAAGAGCGCTTTAGGGCTGGATTTAATGGTGATTACGAGCCATTAGAACAATTGGATTTATTTCATGAGATTCGTACCCTGATTGCTAATTTTGAACTGGAAAATACAGTATTCCGTTCCGACCACGCGTCTAATTATTTGGTGCTAAAAGGTAATTTAGGGGCAGATAAGCAAGCGATGCTAAGTAAAATTGATCTGGCTTTGAATAAGCCTGGTGCAATTCCTCTTAGGCAAGAGTGGCAGCGAGGCCTATAACTATGGCAAAAATAGATGGTGAGGGGCTGCATAGGGACCTACCGACAATCGCGACCCAGATAAGAGAATTAGTTGGCGAGGATGATAGCTTGCCACCTGTTGAAACGTGGCAGCCGGAGCGAGTTGGCGAGATAGATATACGTATTGATTCCCAGGGTGAGTGGTATTATCAGGGAGACAAGATGGAGCGGCAGGCAGTGGTTCGCCTGTTGTCGCGGATATTACGCCGTGATGGTGAAGATTTCTTCCTGGTGACGCCTTACGAGAAAATGAAAATTACGGTGGATGATGCGCCCTTTGTTGTCGTGATGGTAGATCGCGAAGGTGAGGGTGAAGCGCAAAAGCTGCATTTTTCTACCCAGCTAGGCGATTACTTCACCTTGTCGGCAGATCACCCGCTCGAGGT
>NZ_LWGJ01000531.1:0-982 GCF_001635845.1 Oleiphilus sp. HI0132
TTAAGGGTTCGCCACCGCTCAGGATTACCTCATCTAATTCTTTGTGTTCTTCAATGTAGTTGAAGACCTTTCGCCATTCGTTTTTTGATTGGCGATGCGCGTCATAAGGAAAATTCCGGCGGAAGCAGTAACGACAGTTAATAGCGCACACAGTACTACTCATGAGTAATACCCGATTATTGTACTTGTGCAGTAAGCCTTTGACGGGAGAGTACTCTTCCTCGTTCAGAGGGCTATCGTTAAAACCATCGACTTGCTTGAACTCTCTATTTTGAGGAAGTACTTGTAGAAGAAGTGGGTCATTCGGGTCGTTTGAACGAATACTTGCCAAGTAACGTGGTGGTACTCTTAATTCAAACAAACGCTCAGCCTCTTCATCTACTAAAGGATGATCGTTCAGACCTAGCTTGTTCAGCAAGTCTGCAGTACTTATTTTGCACTGGCTAAGTTGAGACTGCCATGAACCGTATTGCGCTTTATTTTCGACAGGAATAGTTGATAGATGTATCATGTGCGCTTTAATTTTGGTCTGCGAGCCTAAAAAAGAGTCAGCCCTTGATGTAAAGAGGCCGGTAAACCGCGCAGTATATAGCGAAGTAAAGCTATAGAAAACAGTTTGTCGCCCACTCATTGGCCCTGTATAGATTAGGCTGGACCAAGATAGCGAGAAAATAATTCCGTAAATTGAATAGTTCCTGCATAAATATGTAGGAGACAGAAACAGGTGAGATCAAAATGGGAAGTTATTCTACCAGCGAATTCCGTTCAGGCTTAAAAGTAATGTTGGATGGTGATCCTTGTGCGGTGATTGAGAATGAATTTGTAAAGCCAGGAAAAGGCCAGGCTTTTAACCGCGTTAAGTTGAGAAACCTCAATACTGGGCGTCAATGGGAGAGAACCTTCAAGTCAGGTGAATCTCTTGAAGCGGCTGACGTAATGGAATTCGATATGGAGTACCTCTATACCGATGGTGAGTTCTGGC
>NZ_LWGJ01000532.1:0-719 GCF_001635845.1 Oleiphilus sp. HI0132
ATAAGCTTCACCTGGCAACAGTCTATACTGTCATGGACAGTATCCGTGGTGCAATGAGCATCATTGGTGAGGAGAGGTTAACGTCCTTGTTATTTAAGTGCATGTCCTGTATTCAACAGGAGTTGGTTGACGGTGATACGATGCCTGACCAGACTTTGTTAGAAACTCTGGCTGATGCACTGACTTCATTGGAATACTACATTGAGAGTATGACCAAGGCACAAACCCAGAATGATGCTTTGTTAAAGTTGTCAGAAGAAAGTCTGGCTTCAATTGGGTATGGTACTTAAGCTTATACAAGGGTAGGAGGTAATTATGTTCTTGCCCGTCTTGTCTATTGCTATTCTCGGCGCTCTGCTAATTGTTATTTCTTTCAAGTACCTGTTCCTTCGTACATGGTTCAAGGCATGGCTAAAAGCTACGCTTGCTATTCTAGCTATACTCTCTGCAATGGCCCTTCTTTACAGTTCCTGGGATTTGTACAGTTTTAAAGCACAAACTTCTGCTCAAAAGATAGCAAGCGTTGAAACATTTAGACTTGGACCTCAACGATATAATTTGGTTTTAGAGCTAAACGAACAGCCTCCTCTGCACTTTGAAATAGAAGGGGATATGTGGCAGCTGGATGCTCGCTTGCTCGTCTGGGGAGATTTCTGGCGCTTTTTAGGGATGGAAGATGCATTTCGTTTTGACCGCTTATCTGGACGTTACCATTCAAT